>NZ_OZ026465.1:900000-984411 GCF_964019845.1 Spiroplasma endosymbiont of Labia minor | reverse complement strand
TATTTCATTAATCCTTTTATCATGAAAATTATATATTAACAATCTTTGTTAATTTTTATATCTTATTAATTTATCCACATTTTTATTAATTTTCTGTTTTTTTGTTTAAAAAAAGTAGTATTTAAGGTGTTGAATATTTATTAACTTATCCACAATAAAAAACTTATCCACAAATTATTTCAACAGTAAGATTTTTAATTTATATTGGTAGTTTTTATAAAATTTTCTAGTAATTAATTATATATTTATATATAATTAATCAGAATGTATTGAAGTTAAGGAGGTAATTAATTATGAAAAGAACATGACAACCAAGTAAAATAAAACATGCTCATACTCATGGATTTAGAGCTAGAATGGCAACTAAAAGTGGGCGTAAAATAATTAAATTGCGCCGCGCTAAAGGCCGCGCTAAATTATCAGCTTAATGAAAAATAAAAATATTATTAAAAAAAATATTGAATTTCAAAGTATTATCGACAAAAAAAGATATCAAAAAAATGTTAGTTTTATTGTTTATTATGAAAAGAATTTACAAAATTATTTAAGATTTGGAATATCTGTTGGTAAAAAAATCGGTAATGCTGTTTTAAGAAATAAATTGAAAAGACAAGTTCGCAATATGATTTATGAGTTGATAAATGATATTTATGATAAATCTATCAATATTATTTGTATTGTTAGAAAACAGTTTCAAAATCAAACATACAAAGAAAACAAAAGCTTGTTATTAAAAACACTATTAAAAATAAATTAGGAGGATATTGATACCATGTATAAACAAGATTATGGTAAGTATCTTACAAATAAAACAAACAAACCTAATCCATGAACCGTTGTTTGAAAATGAACAAAAATAGTAATATTCCTCTTTATGATTATGACATTGCTTTGAGGTTGCGTTCAAATGTATTCTTCAAAATATATGATTTCTCAAATTACAGATATGACAGGAAGAAAAGTTTATGCGCCTGGAGTTTCATTTGAGATTATTATTTCGTCATTGGGAGAAGATGGAAGTAAGTCACATTATTTTGTTACAGATGGTGGAAGTATTAGTGAATATAGTTTATTTGCTATAACAAATTGGGGCGAGGCGTGAGTAAAAACGGCTTCTCCATTTTATGGATTATTTGTGTATCCACTTGCGTTTATTCTTGTTGGATTTGTAAGAGCTTTTGCTGGAACGTTAGATCCTACAGCCGCTTCATATGGGGCTGCAGTTTTAGGATCAATATTTATTACATCAATACTTGTCCGTTCAGTAACTTTAGGTGCATCATTTAAAACACAAAAAAATCAAGATAAAATGCAAGAACTTCAACAAAAACAGGGAGAAATTCAAGCTAAATATAAAAAATCAAATGACCCTCAAGCAAAACAAAAACAACAAATGGAATTGATGGCTTTATATAAAAAAGAAGGAATTTCACCTATGGGTGCCTTTGTTAATGCCTTTGTTTCAATGCCTGTTTTATTTGCCATGTATTCTATTGTTAGAGCTTCAAGAGCTCTAAAATTAGCAGTTATAGGACAAATATCTTTAGTAGAACAACCATGGCCGCAAGTTACTTCTGGTAATTGGGTTTATTTTGCAATTATTGCTGTTTATTTACCACTACAAGTTTTATCAATGATGTTACCGTTGTTTTTACAATTTTATAAACAACGAAAATCACGCATTAGATTGTCAGAACAACAAAAAAAATCTAGACGTAGACAATTAATTATGCAAGTAGTTATGTTAGTGGTGTTTGTGATTATTGTTGCAACAATTGCTACTGGAGTTGCCATTTACTGAATATTTTCTTCAACATTCCAAATTGGACAAACCTTAGGCTTCTTCATTGCTAGAGAAACAAAAGCAAAAAGAATCAGAGCAAAAAATGAAAAACACAAAATGAAACAACTTAAAAAAATTGCTGCTCAACAAGAAAATAATTAAAATAAATATAATTTTTAATTATGAGTTTAAATAAATTAGAAGTTAAATATTTTAGTAGTCAAAAAAAGTTGAATCATTTTTTACATCAACAAGATCAAGAACAAATGTATTTAATATTAGAAAACGAATCAATTATAAAAAAAACAGCAGAATTAAAAGTTATTTTATTTAATTTTGAAGATATTTATAAATACGTAGAAGATATGGTAAATATTTTAGCTGTTGGTTTTTTAAAAGTTAATCCAAACGTAGTTTCAATAAAATTCAATGATAGAGCATTTTCAATTGATTTTTCTGATGAACTGAAATTAAATGAACCAGAAGATTTTAAAATATTTTCTGCTATAAAAGATTTAATAAATTTTGGAATAAGAGAGACCTTTCTTAAACCTTATTATGCTGTTATTATTTATGAACCTTATTTAGAAAAATTAAAAGATAAATTTATTGGGTATGTCTTAAAAATTAAAGATCAAGTAATAGAAACTAAAAAAGATATAGAACTTATGCCGATGCCTCAATTAGTTAGAAATGAAATTCATAAAATATTATCTGCTTTTCCGAATATAATGACAAGATCTGTAGATACAAACGAAAATAGAAGAATTCTTATTCGTTATAAAGAAACAAAAATAAAAAATGGTTAATTTAAGATTATCTTTACATTTCAATGTGAGGATATTTTTATTTTATTGTGAGATAATTAATCTTGCTTATTAGGGAGTGATTTTGATGATTAATGATACTATTGTTGCTCCTGCCACAAATATTCAAACTCAAGCAATTTCATTAATTAGAGTTTCAGGTGAAGATGCATTTAAAATTGTTAATAAATTATTTAAAAAACCTTTACAAAATATACGAGGAGTCGAATTTAAAAAACTTATATTTGAAAATGAAATTATAGATGAAGTTGTCATAGTTAAATTCATTTCTCCAAATTCATTTACAGGTGAAGATGTCATAGAAATAAATTGTCATGGAAGTGTATTAATTGTAAATAAAATAATTTCAATTTTAATAATACTCGGTGCAAGAATGGCTCTAAAGGGAGAATTTACACAACGAGCTTTTGTTGGTGGAAGAATAAATTTAATTCAAGCAGAAGCGATTAATGATTTGATTGCAGCAGAAAATGATTTTGCGATGAAAGTATCACTTAGAAATTTAGATGCTAAAAAAAATAATGAATTATTAGAAATAAAAAATGAATTATTAGAAATAATTTCAAAAATACAAGTTTCAATAGATTATCCAGATTATGATGATGTGGAAAATTCTACAACAAATGATTATTTGCATCATTTTGATAAAATTCAAAAATCTATTTCAAATATTTTAAAATTATCTAAAATTGCTAATAAAAGTTTTAATGGTATTCCAACCGCGATTATTGGAGAAACAAATGTTGGTAAATCTTCTTTATTAAATTTTTTATTGAATGAAGATAAAGCGATTGTGTCTTCAATCAAGGGGACAACTAGAGATATTTTGGAAGGCAAAATAAATTTAAATAATTTAACTTTAAATTTAATTGATACAGCAGGAATTAGAAAAACCAAAAACGAAATTGAAAAAATAGGAATTGAAAAATCTCTTTTGCAAATAGAAAAAGCTGAATTAATTTTATTTGTAATAGATGCAACCAAATATAATGATGTTGATAATAATTTATTAGCTAAAATTAAAAATAAACCTCATGTAATAATTCTTAATAAGAAAGATTTAATTACTGAGCAAGAAATTCAAAAAATAAAATTAAAATATGGGGATGTTGTTTTTATTTCAATTATAAATAATGATATAGGTAATTTGCTTGATGTTGTTGAAGATAAATTTAATTTTTTAAATTTGAAAATAGATGATCAGCCAATATTGGCAAACGCAAATCAAATTGGACAATTGGAGATACTAATGAAACAATTAGAAATTGCTGATTTAAATTTAAAAAATAATTTTTCAATAGACATAATTGCGATTGACTTGCAAAATGCATGAAATACTTTGAATAATTTAATTGGAGAAACATATGATGAAGAAATTTTAGATAATATTTTTAGAAAATATTGTTTAGGAAAATAAAAGGAGTAATTATGAAATATTTAGATTCACACACACATTTAAATGAACAAAAATATAAAGAAGAAAAAATGTCTATAGAAAAAATTATTAAAGAGGCTCATGAAAATGATGTTGTGGCAATGATTGATGTTGGCTATGATATAATTTCATCTCAACAAGCTGTTGATAATGCAATTAATCATCCCACAGTATTTGCAGCAATAGGTATTCATCCAAATGAAGTTTCGAACGCAACAGAAAAAGATTATGAATTTTTAGAAAAATTAATTGCAAATTCAAAAGTTATTGCTATTGGAGAAATAGGTTTGGATTATTATTACTCAAAAGAAGATATTAATTTACAAAGAAAATGATTTATACGTCAAATTAGATTGGCAATAAAATTTAACAAAACAATTATGCTACATATACGTGATGAAAAAGATAAATTTGATGCATATTATGATGCTTTAGAAATATTAAAATTAGAGAAAGCAAAAAATGTAATGTTACATTGTTTTACTGCAAATATTGAAATTGCCAAAATATATCAAGAAAATGGTTTTTATATATCAATAGGAGGCATATCAACTTTTAAAAATGCTATAGATATTCAAGAAGCAATCAAAATAATAGATTTAGATAAAATGTTAATTGAAACAGATGCCCCATATTTGGCACCAGATCCATTTAGAGGGAAAACTAATTATCCTAAATATATTAAATATACAGTCGAAGCCATTGCAAGATTAAAAAATATACCATCATCTGAAGTGGCTATTAATACTTATAAAAACGCTTTAGAAATTTTTAAAATATAATTTCTTTATTTTAACTGAGTGTATAATTTATTTTGTAGAAAGGCTAAATTTATATGGCAGGAATATTTGATGTACATGCTCATTTAGCACATGAAAAATATGTGGAGGAGGGCGTTACAGTAGAAGAAATAGTTGATGATGCAAGAAATTTTGGTGTTGATAGAATAGTTAATGTAGGTTATAATGTAGAAACATCAAAAATAGTAATGTTACAAGCGAATCGAATTAATGGTTTATATGCTGCAGTTGGAATACATCCATTGGAGGTAAAATTTGTTACAGATGAAGCTTATGCAAAAATAGATGATTATGCAAATTCAAAAAAAGTATTAGCAATAGGTGAAATTGGCTTAGATTATTATGAAAAAAATTTTAATAAGGAAAATCAATTGCATGGTTTTGAGATGCAATTAAAAATTGCAAAACAAAATAATTTAGCTGTACTACTCCATATCAGAGATGTAGAAAATAATTATACAGCTTTTGATGATGTGCTTAAATTACTAGATAAATATGATATAAAAAGGGCAGCAGTGCACAGTTTTACTGGCAATTGAGATATTGCTCAAAAATTTATAAAAAGAGGTTACTATATTTCAATATCTGGATTAATTACTTATGCAAGAAAATTTGAAGAATTAAAAAATGTTGTTAAAAATGCTTCTTTAAATTATTTA
The DNA here is from genome assembly GCF_964019845.1 of Spiroplasma endosymbiont of Labia minor. Lineage (NCBI taxonomy): Bacteria > Bacillati > Mycoplasmatota > Mollicutes > Entomoplasmatales > Spiroplasmataceae > Spiroplasma > Spiroplasma endosymbiont of Labia minor. The sequence continues at coordinate 978,907 of NZ_OZ026465.1, read as the reverse complement.
GTAATTGAATCAGATTCACCGCACATTACACCAGAACCTAAAAAAGGTAAATTAAATTATCCGGGTAATTTGCAATTAACAATTAATAAAATTACTTCTATTAAAGGAATTGAAAAGGATGAAGTAATTTCATCAACTAGAGTTAACGCACAAAAATTATTTGGTTTATTAAATAAAAAAGACTTTTTATAGAAAATCACAAAAGGCAATTTCTAAATAAAAAGAATATTATATGAAAAAACAATCAAGCTTGGTTGTTTTTAATTTGCCTTATTTATTAAGATATTTAACTCATTAATTATTTTTTGTTTAGATAATTTAAAATTAATTTCTTTTATTCTATAGATATTATATTCTTTGTTTTCTAAAAAATCTTGTCTTGATAAATCATCAAGATATTTATCAAATCCTTGACCATCATGATATGCGTACCCATCAACTTCAATACCAAGTATGAATTCGTCTTTCTCGCTCATTAGTGCAATATCTATTGAGTAACTACCAACTTCAAATTGTTTAATTATTTTTTACCTTATTAACAGTTAAAAGATTTGCTTTTAAAAATTCTATTACATCTCTTTCAAATTTGGAATCAGATTCACCATAAATTTCTTCCAATTTGTTTTCGCCTTGTTTGGAAAATGCTTTTTGTTCTGCCTCGCTCATATCTAAAAATTCAAACCAATTTTTAAATGTTACAAAGTCGGATGACTTAGCATTTTTGATAGTTTTACTTGTAATTGATTTAATTACAATCATTTTATCCCTAGTTCTTGAAATTGCTACATTCAACGCATTTTTACCACCATCTCTTGCGACATAAGTAGAACTAATATTTGTTGTGTGATCATAAATAACTGATGCTATAACAATATCAGCTTCATCACCTTGGATATTTTCGATATTTCTAATTGAAAGTTTTTCTTCTTCTATTTTTTTATAAATTATTGGATGTTGTTCTAGTATTTCTTTTTCAATTAATTGTCTTTGATTTTAATTAAAAATTAATATTATCATAGAATTGTATTTTTCAATTTCTTTATAGGAAACTTCTAAAACTTTATCTTTTTCAATTATATTAACACCAGACTCTCAAAAGCCTTTTACATTAATAATTTCTATAGATTTATCTACAACTTTATTTTTATTATCAACTACATCTAATTTAGAATTATAAAATTATTTAGAAGAAAATGAAATTAAATTTGCAGATGAAGATCTATAATTTTTATCTAGCATTATTTGGTATATACCTTTGTCTAAAGCGTAATCGAGTAGGGAATCAGCGTTCTCAACTACATCCTCTTCTTCAGACTCTTCTATTTCATCTCTTGTTGTGAATCATGAAGAAGGATGTATTTGTTCAGTATCTCCAGCTATTATTTTTATTTTAGCCAGATATAAAATAGGCAATCTAATTTCTAAAAACATCTGTGAAGATTAATCTAAAATTGCATAATCAAAATGCTTTTTTTCTCAGTTAATAAAATTAATTTCTGGAGTTGTAATTATAATAGGAAATAATAATTTAATAATATTTATATGGTCATTCATAATTTTAAAAGGTAATCTTCTTTCGGCTCTAACAGCATTTGCAAAACGTTTATAGTCTCAAAAATTTCTGTCATCTAAACGTTTTCAATTCTCTATCATTTTAATAATTTTTTCAGATGAAAAGGCTGTAATAAATTTCTCATCTGAAATGTAATTATTTTCTTTGTCATCTATGCCAACACATAATTGTAGTTGTTTAACCGTTTTAAAATCAGTAGTTTTAGCCACAGCTATTAATTCATTTAAATTTATTTCTTCTTTTAAAAATAATGGTTCTGCATAATAAGAAATATTCTTAATTTTTTTAGGAATTTTCTTAAAACCAAAAATTCTCGTTTTTTTTATTTCGTTTAATTTTATTAACTCATTACAAAATTCTTTATTAGAATTAAAAAATGATGGATATTTAATTTCAAAATCCAAATTAAACAAATTATTTAATGAAGCATCATTATTATTAAGAATTTCTAAAACTTCTAATGATGTTTCATAATTACCTTCTCTTTTTGTTTTAGAAATTATTTCAAGCATTTCTAAATGAGTACTTTCAATTATCTCTTTACTATTATGAGATGTAATATAATTATTATTTTCAACCATGTTTATAAAACTTTGAAGTGGCTTATAAAATTCTGCTTTATCCATTTTGTTATTATTTAGTATAAATAATGCAAAGGGGGATATTTTACCAAGTCGTTTTTAAGAACATCTAGTGTTGCTTTTTTTGCGACATAACGATTGCGGTATTTCCATTTTTAAATACATTGGCAATGATATTGGCAATAACTTGAGATTTTCCAGTCCCTGGTGGTCCTCAAATAACTGTATCTTGAATTAAAGATGATATTAATGTTTTATCTTGGGAGAAGTTGTTTGGTTGTATTCTTACAAGATCTTTTGATTTGCCAACAATATATTTGTTAATTCTTTCTTTATATTGATTCTTATTTGGATCCGCATCCAATATTTCATCAATTTCATTGTTTTTCTGATGTTACCAGCAGGGGTTTGAACATACCTAAAATAAGTCCAGAATGAAATTATATTGAGGTATTTTTTATTTCTTCACCTTTTTTGTTTTCGAATTTATCTGTAAATTCAATATAAAGTTTTGATAGATTTAACTGTGAAAGTATTTTTGGCATTAATTCATCTAATTCATCATCTTGATTAAAAATATTTGCGTTTATAGGAATTCCATTTTCTGATAATAAAAATATTAATTTCTCATTAATTTTTCATGATCCTTCAGACTTCAATTGTATTGTGTCGTCATTCTTTATATTTAAATTCACTTCTTTAAGTAACGGGGGGGCCATAAATATTTTTATTTGTTGTTTGTATAGATATAAACATTGTAGCAATGTGCAAGGGTCAAACATTATCTTGTATATTTGAATCTAAAACTTTACGTCTGTATTGTTTTCATCTTATTTTTTCTTTCTGTATTTGTTCTTTTAATTTTTCTATAATTTCTTTTTTTTGTAGCATCAAAAGTCTCCCTATTTATTAAAAAAATTTTCTTTGTATTATAAAGTTTTTGACTGTAGTTTTCATATAATTCAATTATTTCCTCGCCAGATTCAGAAGAATTAATTAATTTTAATAATTATTGTAAGTCTTACTCTTCCAAGTTTAATATAAATTGTTTTTGTTTTAAAATTTTATCTGAAATAGACTTTGAAAATTTAGAAGTAACATCAAACGAATCCACGCTATTAACTTTTGTAAAAATAGATTGATTCCTACCTTTGATAGCTAGTAAATTATTTAATAATTTACTATATTTTTTATCACCCTTTATTGACTCATTATTTATTCCAAACATGTATTTTACCTCTTTTTCTCATTATACCCAAAAATAAGCATATTTCTTTATAATGGTTATATATATTCTTAGATATATATAAAGAAATATGTTAAAAATTCTCCTATTTTTTATCATTTTTTAATATATGCTGGCAATATGGGGGAAAAATATACCGGCAAATTTGGAATAAAAGTCAAAAAAATTTATACAGATTTAATAAGGTTTGATATACTGATATTTTTTATCCAATTTTAAAAATGGTAAAAGGTATATTTATGCGATAATAGAAGCTTCTAACAGACAAGTTATTGATTATAAAATTTTAATAAATAATGATAATGAATTAATTATGCCCAGTTTATCAGACACTATAACGAAAGCAAAAGAGAATGGATATGATGTCAATAGCATTATTTTAAACTTCAATAGGAGTTTTTGGTATGCATCGCTTGAATACACAAGAAATGTGTAAATTTCACGGAATATTATCTTTTATGGGCAAAGCAGGGGAGTATGTTGTATGTTCTGACGTTCTGACAATATCGTTATCTAATCGTTTTATTTCCGACTCAAAGAACAGCAAAAAGTCAAGAACATGGATTAATGGAATGTTAACGTTACTCTAAAAAAAATCAACTCCAGGAGTTGATTTTTTTTAGAGTAACTAGTTGATATTTAACACTATATTTGAGCATCAAATTACTTTTTTGGTTTAGACTATTAAGGCCTTTTTTATTTAATAAATTCGCTTCTTTCAATTCTATTAGCTTTTCCATAATATCCTTGTTCATAACGTTTATTAATCACTTTTTGATATTGTTTAGTGCCTTCTATAACGCACTCTAATGGATTTTTTGCTTTTTTACATGGTAATGAAAATATATCTTCAAAATATTTATCAACACCTTTGATTAAAGCACCACCACCACATACAATCATTCCGTTTTTTATAATATCTCCAGCCAATTCTGGTGGTGAAAGTTCTAATAATGAAATAACTGTATCTGTAATTTTTGCAAACGAAGAAACCATAACATTTCTAATTTCTTCTGATGATACTTTAGCTTCCTTTGGTAATCCTGAAATTATATCGCGTCCAAATACAGGTATTGATCGTTCGTCTTTTATTTTTTGCAATGAAGCTATTTCTTTTTTGATTCTTTCAGATGAAATTTCACCAACTTGAATGTTATATTCTGAACGAATGTATTTTCTTATTTCTTCATCGAAATGTTTGCCTGCCATTTTAATTGATTTTGAATAAATTATACTTCCTGATGCAATGATAGCAATATCGGTTGTTCCTCCACCGATGTCTATAACAATGTGTCCACTTGGTGAATCGATATTTAATCCAGCACCAATAGCTGCCATCAAAACTTCTTCTTCAACTATTGCAAAAGACGCTCCCATTTCAACTGCAATTTCTTTTAATGCTGCTCTTTCTAATTCGGTGATATCACTTGGACATGCAAGTAATACAACAGCATCTTTAAATTTATTTGTCATATTTATTTTTCCAAAAACATTTTTAATTAATTCTTTAGCGGCATCAAAATCAGAAATAGTTCCCTCATTAATTGGAACAACCATCCTTACCATATCTGGTGTTTTACCTATCATTTCATATGCCTCTTGTCCCATAGCTAATAATTTATTTGTCATTATGTCGTATGCTAGAACTGATGGTTCATTATAAATAATTCCTTGTTTAGCTACATATGCAATAATATTACTTGTTCCCAAATCAATACTAATAAATGGTCTATCTTCAAATTTCATATTTCGTTCTCCTTTTATTTAATTATATAATAGTATAGTAAGAATATATTGTTAAACTGTAAATTTAAAATTATATTTTATAAAAAATAATTAGATATTATTTTTTGTACTATTATCGGATACTAAAATGAATTGTGCCAATTGATTTTGATCATTTTTGTCATTTACAAAATTACCATTTGTATCTTTTGTAAATTTAAATATTTTTACAGAAATTGTGTAAATTTTATTTTCAGATGAATTATCAACTGGTATTAGTGAATTTAAATATTCACTGTAAGATGTTTCATCTTTAACGTTATCTACAGTTTCGTTGTATGCAATTGCATAAATAATGTTTTCATCTTTGTAGTCTGTATCAAAATTTTTGTTATTTGAATATTCTGCAAAAGTTTTATCTTTTAGAAATGAGGTCGTTCTAGAATTATAAAACGCAGAAATATATCCACCATTATCATTTTCATAATCATTATAAGTTTGGGGTAATAATGTTCATAAATTAGAATTTTTGTATGTATTAGTATCAAGTGATTGTAATAATGGTATATCATCAAAATACAATATTTCTTTTGCAATTTCACAAGAAATTATTGTTGATGCACTAGTTGATGCAATTGAAATTCCAGAAAGTAAAGTTAATATTTTTTTCATTTTAAAAACCTCCTTTTATGGTTTAATTTTAGCGATAAAAAAAATATTGTCAACATAATTGACAATACTAAATTTATATTTTGGTGTCATTTGCATACTCTTTTTTCAAATAAAATAATAACATTTGTATATCTGCTGGATTTACACCAGATATTCTTGATGCTTGTCCAATAGAATTCGGCCTAATTTTATTTAATTTTTGTCTTGCTTCTATTGCTAGATTTGATACAAGATCATAATTTATGTTATTTGGTATTTCTTTTTTATTTAATTTGTTCATTTTAGATGCAAGTTCATATTGTTTTTTTATATAGCCATCAAATCTAATACCAATCATTAATGATTGGTATTGATTATTTGTTAAATTTTGTAATTCAATTATATAAGGTATTAAATCTTTTATATTTATTTGTGGTTGTTTAATTAATTCTAAACCTGATATTCCTTGTGTGATTTCAAATTGATTAGTGTTTTTTAAATGTAATGCAAGTTCTGATTTTGGAGTAAATCTAATTTTTTGCAAAGCATTTTTTGCAACTTCAATTTGCATTGTATATTTTTTATATTTATTTCATTCTTTTTCTTTTATTAATCCAACAGAGTATCCAATTTCTTTTAATCTTTCCTCTGCGTTATCATTTCTCAATAAAAGTCTATGTTCTGCTCTTGATGTTAAAAGTCTATATGGTTCATTTGCACCTTTGTTAATTAAATCGTCAATCATGACCCCTATATAAGATTCATCACGTTTCAAAATAATTGGATCAAGTTTGTCAATTTTTCTAGAAGCATTTATTCCAGCAATTATCCCTTGTCCGGCAGCCTCTTCATAACCACTTGTTCCGTTTATTTGACCAGCACAAAATAAATTATTAATACTTTTTATTTCTAAAGAATGTTTAAGTTGTATTGGATCTATACAATCATATTCAATTGCGTAAGCTCATTTATCAATAACAACATTTTTAAACCCTGGTAAACTTCTCAACATTTTTTCTTGTATTTCTATTGGCATAGATGTAGAAAAACCTTGTACATAAAAGGTGTTCATTTTTTTTGATTCGGGTTCTAAAAAAATTTGGTGTTCATCTTTATTTTGAAAACGAATAATTTTATCTTCAAAAGAAGGACAATAACGAGGACCTGTAGAAAAAATAGTTCCAGAATACATAGCTGCTTTATTTAGATTTTTTTCAATAATTTTTTTAGTCTCTCTTGTTGAATGAATTAAATAACATGATTCTTGTTTTTTTAATGGAGTAAATTTACTTGTTGAAAATGAAAAACTTATTTCACCTTCAGTGCCATTCTCTATTTTTGCAAATGATAAGTCTATTGAATCTTTTTTAACACGCGGCGGTGTACCTGTTTTAAATCTTTGTAATTTTATATTATGTTTATTTAAAGTTTCTGAAATTCCCGATGTTGTAATTTCTTCATTTGGTCCAGCATTTTTTCTTTCTTTTCCTCTAAAAATTATACTTTTCAAATAAGTTCCAGTTGTTAATATAACTACTTTAGAAAATATCTTTTTGCTATTTTGTAGTATGACTCCATTAATTTGGTTATCTTCAATAATTAGGTTTGAAACTATATCTTCAATTATTACCAAATTATTTTCGTTTTGTATAATTTTTTGCATATATGTTGAATATTTCAATTTATCGGTTTGTGTTCGTATAGCTCAAACACCAGGTCCTTTTGATAAATTTAATAATTTTGTTTGAAGAGCAGTTGCATCCGCGGCTTTACCCATTTCACCACCAAGTGCATCTATTTCTCTAACTACTATTCCTTTTGCTGGTCCTCCTATAGAAGGATTACAAGGCATAGAAGCTATTTTATTTTTATACAATGTAATTAATGCAGTCTTTTTTCCAAGTCTTGCAGTAGCCAAAGCCGCTTCCACACCAGCATGTCCAGCACCAATAACAATTACGTCATAATTGAAAATTATGTTTGACATTTTTCGTTTTCTCTCCTTAAAAAAGTTTTTGATAAACTTTATTTATTATTTATGATTTACTTTGACTAAACGATTTTTATAATAAGTATTTATATTCTTTTGAAAATAATTAATTTGTCTGTAATTTTTTCAAATTTGATAGTATTTAAATTCGAAAAATCTATCTTTTCTTGTTCGTAACCAAATTGTTGTGCAAATAATTTTATTTTATTAACTAATATTGGTTTTAACATTAATGTCATCGCTGTTATACAATATCTAATTGCAGCTAAGAAATTTTTCAATTCGTCATATTTTTTTTTGTCAAATAAATTCCAAGGCTTAATTTCTTCAATAATTTTATTACAATGTTGTCCAAGTAATAATGCTGTATGTACTGCTTCTGAAATATCATAGTTATTCATTAGTGTCTGAAATTTATCAATAGTTTCATTTGCGAATTTAAATATTTCTGAATTATCAAAATTTGTATCAATTAATTCACCATCAAAATATTTAATTATCATATTTGAGACTCTACTTGCAAGGTTACCAAAATTATTGGCCAAATGAGTATTATATGATTCTATAATTAAGTCCTCTGAATAATTTCCATCTCTATTTGTTGGTAGTTCGTGTGCTATATAAAATCTTAATGTATCTGATTCAAATTTTTCTATTAAATCTAAAGGGTTTATTACATTACCAAGTGATTTAGACATTTTTGCATTTTTAAAGAGTATTCATCCATGACTTAAAAGCTTGTCTGGTAATCTTAAGTCAAGTGATTTTAAAATAACTGGTCAATATATTGAATGAAAACGCGTAATTTCTTTGCCAACTAATTGAACAATTTCTGCATCGTTTGATCAAAATTTTTTAAATAATGAGTCATCGCTACTATTATAACCAAGTGCAGTAATATAATTTGATAAAGCATCCAATCAAACATATATTACATGTTTTAAGTCTTCGTTTATTGGAATACCCCATTCTAGTGTTATTCTTGTGACTGATAGATCTTCAAGTCCTGGTTCTATGAAATTTTTTAACATTTCCTTGCGTCTAGACTCTGGAATTAAAAAATTCGTTTTTAATAGTTCTGTTAAAAATTCTTGAAATTTTGAAACTCTTAAAAAATAAGTATCTTCTTTAATTAACTGCGGTTTGTCACCAGAAATTATACAAAAACCTTCGCTACTTATTTGTGAAGATGTCAAAAATTCTTCGCACGTTACGCAATATATTCCATCGTATTGACCTTTGTAAATTAAATCTTTATTATACAAATTTGTAAAAATTTTTTTCACAGCATCTATATGTTGAATATCTGTTGTTCTAATAAATTTAGAATAATCTATATTTAATTTTTCTCATAATATTTTAAAATTTGCTGTTACTTTGTCAACATATTCTTGTGGGCTTAATTGCATTTCGATAGCTTTTTTTTCTATTTTTTGACCATGTTCATCTGAACCTGTTAGAAAAAAGGTTTCGAAATTTTGGATTTTTTTATATCTGCTCAAAATATCTGCAAGCGTTGTTGTATAGGCATGACCAATATGTAAATTTCCAGAAGGATAATAAATGGGTGTTGTTACGTAAAAGTATTTTTTTTGCATTAATTTTTTATTTTCCTTTATTTGTTTCATTTGATCTTAAATCTGTAGTTGATAAAATTTTTTCTTTAATTTTGCCATCAGCATCAATTGTTGAACTCTTGACAATATAAATATTTTTCAAATTAGCGTAATGACCGTTATAGTTCATCCCATACCCACAAATAAATTCATCTTTATCTATATTAAATGATGCTGTGTAAGGTATTTCAAATTCTTGATGATTTTTTTCACGATCTATTAGAGTAATTACTTTTATATCTGCTGGGTTTTCATTTTCAATTACTTTATGAACCATTTTTGTAGTTTTTCCGGCATTAATTATGTCGCAAAGCAAAATAACATGTTTACCTGTGATTTCTCTTGAAAATTGTGCAGAAACATATCTTTCATTTAATTCATTTTTCTTTAATTGCACAAATTCAACAGAAACATCGTTTGGTAATTCTCTTATTAAATCGGCTATAAACATAAATACAGAACCTGTTGTGCAAACAAAAACTATTTGTTGTCCCTCATAAGTTCTTTCTATATCACTAACCATTTTATTAATTGCAGATTTAATTTCTTCATAAGTAATTAAAATTGTTAAGTCATTTTTTTCAATCATGATATATCTATCCTTTCATAAATTTTTTCTGTATTTCGTAAGAAATACTCATCTTTAAATATTTTATTAAGCGCGTTTATTGAAATAAATTTTTGTATATTATTTTGTTCCAAAATACTTTTAAAATCTTTATTTTCATTCATTGCTTTTATAGTAGCTGCTTGAATAAAATCATAAATCTCTTCTCTTGAAAATTTTGTAGTTTTTATAATATAAGTTAACAAAGTTTGAGAGAAGTATATATTTTTTGCTTCTTTAATATGTTTGTTAATTTCATTTTTGTCAATTACTAATTTTTCTAATGTGTCAGTTAACCTATTTATACTATAAACTAATATATTAAATACATCTGGTAAAATTAAACGTTCGTTTGATGAATGTGAAATATCTCTTTCGTGTCACAGCAAATTATTTTCAAACGAAACAGAAACAAATGATCTAATATATCTAGATAGTCCACTAATATTTTCTGAAGAAATGGGGTTTCTTTTATGTGGCATTGATGATGAACCTTTTTGATTAACACCAAAACCTTCATTTCATTCTTTAATTTCACTTCTAGAAAATAATCTAATTTCTTGAGCAATTTTTTCTAAAGTTGAAGCTATATTTGCAAAACAAGACAACAAAAAAGCATGACGATCACGTTGTGTTACTTGTGTATTTATACTATCTATACTTAGTTTTAACTTTTCTGCTACAAATTCTTCTATTTCAGGTTCTATGTGAACATAATTACCCATTGAACCCGAAATTTTAGTTATTTCTATTTGTTTTTTTGAAAATAATAGCCTTTCAATTTGTCTACCAATTTCATCGAATCATAATAAAAATTTTAAGCCAAGAGATGTTGGTTCGCCATAAATTCCATGGCTTCTACCCATTATTAATGTATTTTTATATTTTTTTGCAAGACTAAATAATGTTTCTCCTAATTTTATCATTTCATTTTGAACAACTTCATTTGATTCTTTGATTAAAAAATTTTGAGCTGTATCAATTATATCTGTCGATGTTAATCCGAAATGAATTCAGCGTTTTTCATCATCTAATGTTTCACTAATCGCTCTTGTAAAAGCAACCATTTCATGTTTATTTTCTATTTCTAATTCAAACATTCTATTTATATTAATTTGAGCTTTATTTCTTATTAGTTTTGCATCTTCATTTGGAATTACCCCAATAGAAGATCAAGCCTCTACTATTAATTTTTCAATTTCCAATCAAGTTTCATATTTATTTTTGTCAGATCATATTTCAACAATTTTATCGTTAGTATATCTATTAATCATGGTTAAATATTTGATCTAATAAAATTGTTTGTTTTCGATCTGGACCGATTGAAAATCCAATTATGTCTATTTCACAAATTTTTTCAATCATTTTTAAATAATTTTTTGCATTTTCTGGTAATTCATCAAAAGATTTAACTTGTGTAATATCTTCGTTTCATCCAGGCATTTCCAAGAAATTTGGTATACATTCTTGATAATCTTCATCACATGCAGGCAAAGAGTTTATTTGTCTGTTGTTTAGAGTATAAGATGTGCATATTTTAATTTTTTCTAAACCAGATAACACATCAAGCAATGTAATGAATATATTTGTAATTCCACCAACTTTTATTGCATATTTTAATGCTACTGCATCTAATCAACCAACACGTCTAGGTCTACCTGTGTTTGAGCCGTATTCATGTCCTTTTTCTCTAATTTGATCACCAATTTCACTTAATAATTCAGTTGGGAAACCACCGGCACCAACTCTAGTACAATATGCTTTTGCAACTCCAATTACATGTTTAATTAAATTTGCAGAAATTCCAGCACCTGTTGGTGCATTGTTTGCTGATGTATTTGAAGATGTCACAAAAGGATAAGTACCGTGATCAATATCTAGCAAAACACCTTGAGCTCCTTCAAATAAAACAGTTTTATTTGATTTAATTGCGTCTTCAATTATTATTGCTGTGTCTGTGATTTTATCTTCAATTTTTTTGTATAATTCAATTGTTTCATTATAGATATCTTCAAAATTTAATGGTTTACCATCAAACATAGCTTTAATAAATTTATTTTTGTATTCAACATTATATTTTAGTTTTTCTTTAAAATCTTTTTTCGCTATATCGCAAATTCTTATTCCTTGTCTGTCAACTTTGTCAGAATAAGCTGGTCCAATTCCTCTTTTTGTAGTTCCTATTTTTTTATTTTTTCTTTCTTTTTCTTGAAATTCATCTATAACTATATGGTATGGAAAAACCAAATGAGCTCTGTTTGAAATTTTAATAGTATCTGTTATGAAACCTTCTTTTTCCAAAATTTCCATTTCTGAAATAAGACTTGGTAAGTTTATTACGGTTCCGTTACCAATAACATTAATAACTCTAGAATTCATTATTCCAGAAGGCACTATAGTTACTTTTAATTTTTTCCCGTTTTGTTCGATAATGTGACCTGCGTTATTTCCTCCTGCAAATCTAACTACCATATCAGCAGATTGAGCAAAGTAATCCGTAATTTTCCCTTTTCCTTCATCTCCTCATTGTGCGCCCACAATAACTAATGAACGATAATCTTGGCTTTCGTTTTTATTCATTTTGAAATTCCTTCCTTTTATTTTTATTGTATTTTGACATTAAATTATTTATATTTTGATTATTGGCTCAATCTTTAATGATATTTAAAACTGTATCTGATAAATTTTTTAATTGTTGTATTTCTGCAGTATTCATTTTTGAAAGAACTCAGTCAATGATTTTATAATTGTTTTCTGGTGTTCCAATTCCAATTCTTAATCTTGCAAATTTTTCTGAACCAATTTCAGCGATAATGTTTTTTAATCCATTGTGGCCACCATGTGATCCACCAAGTTTTATTGCTAATCTTGCAAATTCAAAATCCTTATCATCATGAATTATAATGATGTCATCTAGACTCAATTTATAAAACTGCATACACATAACAAGTGACTGCCCACTTAAATTCATAAAAGTATGTGGTTTAAGAATAATTATTTTTTCGTTATTTATGATAAAAGTATGCGTTTCACCTTTAAATTCTTGTTTGGTTTTAACATTGTCAGTGTTACTTATTAATTCATCTGCTATTATTCAAGCTGCGTTATGTCTTGTATTTGCATATTCTTTACCGATATTTCCTAATGCAACTATTAGTTTCAATTTTATTATTTTTTGAATGAAGATAAATATAAATTTATTCGTTCATTGATTTCTTTATGATATTGTTCATAAACACCTGTTAATGAATCAAATTCAACAGATGCGGAAATCATATCGGCTAATAATTTAGCGACTGAAATAACTTTTAGGCCAGGAAATATTTTATTTTCAGGAATTTCAATAGTATTTGTAACTACAACTCTTTTGATTGTTCCTGCTTTTATTTCGTTTGCCATTCTTTCTGGCGCTTTACCATTGAATAAACCATGTCCCGCGAAGATATAAACCTCTTTTGCACCTTCTTTTTTTAATGCTTTTCCAGCAGCTAATATTGTGCCACCTGTGTCAATCATGTCATCTATGATAAAACAAATTTTGTCTTCAACATTTCCATTGACAAATTCAACTTCTGCAACATTTGGTTCTGGACGTCTTTTTGCGATTACTCCAATATCTTTAATTATTGATTCTAAATATCTTCCAACACTATGGACACGTTTTAAACCACCTTGGTCAGGTGAAATGAGCATACAATCTTTTGGATCTAAATTATTTTCAATTATGGTATTAACGATTTCTGATGCAAGAACTTGAGCACTATTTAAATTATCTGATGGAATATCAAAAAATCCCATAGATTGTTCCGAGTGCATATCTACAATTATAATTCTTTGTGCTCCAGCTCTTTCTAATAAATTTGCAATCAATCTTGAAGTTATAGGTTGTCGTCCTTTTGATTTGCGGTCCTGTCTTGCATAACCATAATATGGTATAACAACATTGATTTTTTGTGCTGATGCTCTTTTAAAGGCATCTAAAGCAATTAGCAATTCCATTAAATTTTCATTAACTGGAGCACTTGTAGATTGAATTAGATAAATTTCTCTTCCTCTAACTGTATCTTGTGCTTGAACTAGCATTTCTCCATCTGCAAATTTCATAGTAGTTACAGATTTTGGTTTTGTTTTTAATATTTCACAAATTTCTTCTGTTAATTGATGTGAATTTGATAATGGAAAAATATTGTATTTTAAATTTTCTTTTGACATTGTTTGTTCCCCTCAAATTCAATTTTAACAAAAAAACACACTATGAAATTGAATTAGTGAAATATTAGAATTAATTTTATTTTAGTAATATACAATAATTAAACATTTTTGCTATAATGATATAGTTTTAATATTATTTAAAGAAAGTGCGTGAATATTTTATGAGTTTAATATTTTTTGAAAATCTTACCCATTCAAATGGTGGCAAAAAATTATATAACAATGCCACAATGCGTATAAATAAAGGTGAACACATTGCGCTACTTGGTGCAAACGGAACAGGTAAAACCTCTTTATTGAATTTAATTGTTAATAAAACAATTCCTGATGTCGGAGAAATTGAAGTACAGCCCCGCATAAAAATAGGTTATTTAGATCAACATCATGACATAAATCAAGAACAAACAGTTGAAGAATATTTAAAAGACACATTTAGTGATTTATATGAGATGCAAGATAAAATTACTAAAATATATGAGAGCATGGCTTTAGAATACAAAGAAGAAGAATACATTAAGGCACTTGAATATCAAGAATATTTGGATATGAAAGGTTTTGATTTGATTGAAAAAAACATTGGTAATTTTATTAGTGGTTTAGGTATTGAACAAGAAAATTATACGAAAAAATTAAAACAATTATCAGGCGGGCAGATAGGAAAAATTTTGCTTGCCAAATTGCTATTATCAAATTCAGATGTTTTGTTATTGGATGAACCGACTAACTTTTTAGATATTGAACAGGTTGAATGATTGATGAAATTTCTGCAAAATTATGAAAATGCTTTTTTAATTGTTTCTCATGATAATGATTTCATAAATAACACAGTTAATATAATTTATGCAATAGAGAATCAACAAATTAATCGTTATGTAGGAAATTATGAAAAATATATAGAATTATCTAATTTAAGAAAAGAACAATACGATAAATCTGTTGAATCTCAACAAAATCAAATTCAAAAATTACAGACGTATGTAGATAAAAATAAAGCGAGAGCTTCTACAGCCAAATCAGCTCAATCAAGACAAAAGAAATTAGATAAAATGACAATATTAAAAGAGAGAACTGAATTAGCAAAACCAAATTTTAAATTTAAATATAAAAGACCAGCTACATCCATAACTATAAAATTAGAAAATTTAGAAATAGGTTATGATTTCGCTTTAACAAAACCACTTAATTTTGAATTAAGAGAGGGAGAAAAAGGTATTGTTTCAGGTTATAATGGCATTGGTAAAACAACTTTTTTAAATACAATCACAGGAAATTTACAACCAATTTCTGGAAAAGTGGAAATTGGCAATGGTGTGATTATTGCGTATTTTAAACAAACAGAAATTAGTGATGATTTAACGCCAATAGAATTTTTGATGAGAAAATTTCCAAATATGGCAGAACAACAAATAAGACAAACGATTGCAAAATTTGGTGTTAAAAATGATTTAATGTTAAACAAAATGAATCTGTTATCTGGTGGCGAACAAACAAAAGTAAGATTAGCTGCGTTATCTTTAGAATCATGTAGTTTATTAATTTTAGATGAGCCTACAAATCATATTGATGTATTAGCAAAGGAATCACTTTTGGAAGCTATTGAATTATTTGAAGGAACAGTTTTATTAACAACTCATGATATTAATTTTCAAACAAATTGAGCAAATAAGATAATTAATTTTGAAACATTAGTTTAAAAATTAATTATTTTTTTATTACTTATTAGAAATATAATAATGTTTAATTTAAAATAAAATTATAATAAAGCATATAAATTATTTGCTTATAAAGGAGTTTAACAAATGTATATTTTAAAAAATGCCAAAATTGTTTTGGAAAACAAAATCATTGAATGTGGTTGATTGGAGATTAACAATTCAAAAATCACTTCAATTAATGAAGGTGTGACAACCAAAGAAGGAATGAATTTAAATGGTAATATTTTAATGCCAGGATTTATTGATGTACACATGCATGGTGGTTATGGAATAGAATTTGAAACAGCAACCATTGATGGATATAATCATGTTGCAGAAAATATAGTTAAAGAAGGAGTAGTGCGTTTTTGTCAAGGCCCTGTTACAGCAACCATTGATGATTTAGTTAAATATTTTAAAGTTTATGCTAATTATTTAGATAATCATAATGTAGGAAAAAAGGCAAGACATATTGGCGCTCATATGGAAGGACCTTTTATAAATGAAAAATTTAATGGTGCACACAATATTAATTTATTACATAAACCAAATGTTGATGAAATGAAGAAAATTATTAATGCTGCAAATGGCCACATAGCGTATGTTACTTATGCACCGGAATTACAAAATGGTGAATTTACAAAATTATTAATTGAAAATAATATAAATCCATCAATTGGGCATTCAAATGCAACTTTTAAAGAAGTTGAAAAAGAATTACAAAATGGCGCAAAACATATGACGCATTTGCATAATGCTATGTCGCCTTATCATCATAGAAACCCAGGAATGGTCAATGCTGGTCTATTTTTTGATGAAATTATGACGGAATTAATAACGGACGGAATTCATAATGATATAGATGTAATTAGAGAAGTATATAAAATAAAAACTGCAGATCATATGATGATAATTACAGATTCTATGAAAGCAAAAGGAGAACCTGATGGTGATTATTATCTTGGCCCATTACCCGTGACAAAAAAAGGTTTAAAAATAACTTTAGCAGATGGAACATTAGCCGCTTCTGGTGATACATATAACTATAATGTAAGTTGTTTTGCAAAAGCAACTAAGGCACCATTAACTGATATAGCTAAAGTTTCTTCATTAAATGCAGCTAAAGAATTAAGAATTTTTGATAAAACCGGCTCAATAGAAGTTAATAAATATGCAGATTTAGTAGTTTTAAATAATGAATTTGAAGTTTTAATGACAATTGTTGAGGGAGATATTTGTTTTAATACATTTAATTAATAATTAATTTTTATGCTTTATAGGAATAAACTTAATCATGAGGTGACTTTTAATGATTGATCTTAGAGTAACTGAAAAAGATTTATTGAATATGGATATTGATAAAAGACATATTACCTTGCAGTCATTATTAGAATACGCTCAACAATATTGAAAAAAAATAAAATCACCATCTGAAAGTGAAATAACTGGTTTTTTGCAAATTGTTTTAAGAGGAAAATTAGAAACACAAATCAAGAAATATTTTTTGGCAGATATTAATTTTTTAAGTTCATCATCTTCTAATAGAGATAATTTTAAAGAGCAAATTAAAATTTTGAAATTTTGATGACTTGGTTACACACAAGATTTGTATGAAAACATTTTAATAGCAACAGAAGATGATGTTTATGATTCAGTAGAAAGAATTTTTAGTGAAATTAATTATTTTATTAATTTCAGTGAGGGGAAAATATGATAGCAATATATCCTGGTTCATTTGATCCATTTCATGACGGTCATATGAAAATTATTTCTAAAGCCTTAAAATTATTTTCAAAAATTTATGTTGTTGTTACAAATAATATAAATAAAGTTCATAGAACTCAAATTGACTTAAGATTTCAAAAAGTTAAAAAAATTTTAGCTCATATGAGTGTTGTTGAAGTAATTATTAATTCTGATGATTTAACTTCTAATGTGGCAAAAAAATATAATGCAAATTTTATGATTAGGGGAATTCGCAATGGTGAAGATCTTCAGTATGAAATAGAACTTTCCGATGCAAATAAAATGATGAATAAAGATTTAGAGACAATTCTTTTTATATCAGATGTTGATGTCAGAAATATTTCATCAACCTTTATATCAGAAATTGAATTATATAAAAATAAAAAATAATCCGTAAGGATTATTTTTTATTTTTATGATTTATTTTTTCTGCATATAATTTTTGTTTTGTTTTTAGATTTTTTTCGTAATCATTATATGCATTTATTTTTATATTCAATTTTTCAATTTGTTTTTCCATTTTATTATGATTTGGCTTTTGTAAATTTAATTTATCATTTAAACTAATTAATTTATTTTGATATTTTTCTTTTAAACCATTTGTTTCGTCAAGCACGAAACTTCCTTTTTTGATATCGTGTGTTCTTCAAAATCCTAAAATTAGAGATGAAATTATAGTTCCAATTATTAAAATTCCAAAAGCCAATATTATTCCTATGCCTATTGAACTTGCAGTTAAATCATAATTTGGATTATTAATTCCTGTTTTCATTAATGCAAAAACAAATATTCCACCATGTGGTGCTCCAACAGATAGTTTAAATAATCCAGTTGTAAGACCAACAAATAAACCACCTATCATAGCTGATACAGAAATTCGTTTTGGATCTTTAATCATAAATGGTATTGCACCTTCTGTGACAAAACACAAACCCATAACTCAATTGACTTTTGCAGCATCACGATCTTTTGCAGTTCAAGCTCTTGGAAATATAATTGTACATAAAGCAATCATTAATGGTGGCAACATTCCTGCAAGTAATGCAGCTGCCATTAAAATTTGTTGTTGGCCTAATAATGCACCAGTAGCTGGGTTATTTCCATCTTTCACTAGCTGTCCAGCAACTGCAAGTACACCTAACGAATAAGCGATTTTATTTATGGGACCACCCATATCAAAACACATCATTATGCCAAATAATGCAGATACTAATAATATTAAATTATTATTTGCAAGTCACTTAATACCTTCACTTAATTCCATCATTAAATAACCAATAGGAATATTAATAATAAACATTGTAATTCCAATAGATAAAATACTTAAAATTGGTATAAATACAATATCTCTTGCACCTTGCAAGCTTTTTGGTAATTTCTCAAAAGCTTTTGTTCAACCAAAAACTATAAAGGCGGCTAAATAAGCTCCAAATATTGCACCAATGAATCCAGATTCATGACTTTCAAAAGGTAATAATTTCCCTCACATATTTGATCAATCATTATTTGAACCATATGCAAACGACATAATATTTGAAGATGTTAAGCCTGCAATCATTCCGGGCATTAATCCTTGTGGACCAACGATTGAATAAGTGATATAGGCACCTAATATTGGAATCATTAGTGACATTGATAATTTACCTAAAGCAGCAAATCAACCGGCTACTTTATTTGTTGTTCCAAAATCACTGCCACCCTTTGAACCTGCTGCAAAGTCTATTAGGAAGGCTATCCCTAATACTATTCCACCAGCAACGACAAATGGTAACATTCTAGAAACTCCCGCCAATAAATTACCTTTAATATCTTTAAATTTTTTTAAAGATAATTCAGAATCACCATCTTTGGTATTTGCATGAATAGTTTTTAAATTTTCTCCTTTTAATGCATTTTCTATAATTTCTTTACCCTTAAAAATAGCATTTTTAGTTCCAGTTTCAATTACTTTTTTGTTATTGAATCTATCCATTCCTGTAATCGCTTTATCGTGTGCTAGAAAAATAACTTTTGCATTGTTTATTTCTTCTTGCGACAATTTAAACTCAGTTCCTCTACGGCCTTGAGTTTCTACTTTAGCTGTTAATTCTAGTGATTTAGCGTAATCAATAATTTTTTCTTGTGCCAAATATGTATGGGCTATTCCTGTTGGACATGCAGTGATTCCAACAACATCGTAATAATTTTCACTTTTAGAAGATATAGTATTTTCCTTAACTGATATGCTGTAATCATTAAATAAGTTTTCTATTTTTTTGGCGCTCTTAATTTCATTTAAACTTAAAATATTTTCTTTTTTTATTAAAAATTTTGATAGTTCTCCGAGTGCCTCAAGATGTTCATTACCATCAACTCCATTTGTGATAATAAAAAATACTAAATTAACTTTTTTATTATCAAATGCATTTCAATCAAGGCTATTTTTTAAACGAACAATTATTATTCTAGATTCATTGACTGTTGAATTTAGGATGTGTGGTATTGCTATACCATCACCAATGGCTGTTGATTCTTGATTTTCTCTGTTTATTATTTCTTTTATAAATTTTTCTTTGTTTTTAATTAATTTTATTATTAATAATTTTTCTGCAATTATGTCAATTAATTCCTTTTGTGAATTAGCTTCTAAATCTAAAAATATTGTGTCTTGTGTGATCATATTTTTTAAAAGCATATTAAAAATCCCCTTGTTTTATTTTTTCTAAAACGATTTCTTGAATGTGATTTTCGATTTCTTTTTTTGTTGCAAGTCAAGATGTAAATGCGGTGGCTCCTCCAGCAGCAGCAGCATATTTAAGACAATCTTCAATATTCATTTTTAATGAAAGACCGTGAATATATCCTGCAAGCATACTATCACCAGCGCCAACGGAATTAACTAATTTTCCTTTAGCTACACCTATTTTTATAATTTCATTTTCATTTGAAAAATAATAGCTACCTTTTGATCCCATACTCAATAATATATTTTGTGCACCTAACAATTTTGTTTTCTTTATCAAAAAAGTTATACCATTTAAGTCATCTTCGCTTATGCTTGTGTTTAATAAATCATTTAATTCATCTATATTAGGTTTAATTAAAAATGGTTTTTCTTTTAATGCAAATTTTAAATTATCTTTTGCGGCGTCACAAATAAATATCGCTTTGTGTTTATTTGCAATATTTCCTATTAATTCATAGATATTTGATTCAATATTTTTTGGAATACTTCCGGTAGTAACTACAATATCACCATCAATAATATTTTCATCTAAATAATTCAATAATTTTTCAGTATTGATTAATTCTGTTTTAAATCCTTGGCCATTTAATTCTGTTTCTTGTTTGGTACTCAAATTTTTAATTTTGTAATTTGTTCTTGTATTCCCTTTGTTGATAAAAAAATTATTTTTAATGTCTATTTCTGAGAATTTTTCCAAAAATAAATTTTTATTATTTTTCCCAATAATTCCTGTAATCATAACGTTGTTTTCTAAATTTTTTAATATAATTCCAACGTTGATTCCTTTGCCACCAATAACAAAATATTCATCACTATAATAATTAGTTTTGTTTGCAATCAAATCATTCTCCATTAAGATTATGTGGTCAATTGCTGGGTTTAGTGTAATAGTATAAATCATATTAGTATTCCTCATGTATAATTGGCATTTTATTTTTCGAACTAAATTTAACAATTGAGATAGAATTAAGTTTTGAACTATCTATTAATGCAAAAGGTAAAGTTGAATGTTCAATTATTTTTTTCTTTATAGTAGCTTCATCTGTATCTGTTGTGTAAAAATTAAATTCTTCATCAACTGCATTAACACCAATAAAAGCTGCATCAAAATGAAAATTATCAAGATAGGAAATTGCATCAACTCCAACAATTGATCCGGTAGCATTTTTTAAACGACCCGGAATTAAGTTAATGTTATTTACATTATTTTTTGATAATTGAATTGCGTTTTCTATTGAATTTGTGTAAATCTTTAAATTCAAATTTGGCTTTATTAATTTTGCGAGTTGCAATGTAGTTGAACCTGCATCAATAAAAATAATTTCATTTTCTTTGATGCAATCCAACGCCTTTTTAGCTATATTTTTTTTTGCTGTTATATTTTTTTCTAATTTTTCATCCAATTTTTGTTCATAAATCACGTTATTCAAGATTGATTTAGCTCCGCCATAAATTCTAATAATTTTAGAAATTTTATCTAGTTCATCTAAATCTCGTCTTAAGGTAGTAAGTGGTATATTCAAATTTTCGGAAATAAGCTCATTAGAACAATATCCGTGTTTATTCACAAATTCAGTAATTAAATCTAATCTTTGCGCTTTCATCTTATCACCTCTGTGCCATCTTACAACCAAAATAAACCAAAGTCAACTAAAATTAACAAGAATTAATTAAATTTTTATTTTAACATAGGTCATTTTATGAATGTAGATCCACTACCAGTCATTGAAATTTGCTTATTTATTGTTTTTAAATCATTGAACTCTTTTTCTAGTTCTGGATAAATTTTGAAACAGGGGATTATTAAATTATTATTAAATTTTCTTCATTGCTTATTATAATTTTTATCAAAAGATTCATAAACTAATTTTGTGTCACACTTTATATTAGAGAAAAATAAATCACGTTTCACGAATGATATATTTTTTAAACGCTTAATTTTATTTCCATATTTTGTAACTAAAGCTGTTTTAAAGTTTTCTAAGAAAAAAAAGCAATCACTGCCAATCATTTTTGCATATTTTAATTTTTGTGATTTTGATATATTTAATTTGAAAAATTCGTCTAATAATTTTATTGTTGCCATTGCATCGCTAGAACCACCACCCAAACCAGATTTAATTGGAATATTTTTTGTAAGAACTAATTTAATTGGATCATCATTTAAGTCAAAATCTTTTCTTATGAAATTTGCAATTATTGAAACATAATTTTCTTCATTATTTAATTCTGGAATATTGGTTTCTATATGTCATAAATGATCTGGTGATTTTTTAATTTCAATAGTGTCATATAAATCGTCGACTAAAGTAATTATTGATTTTATTTTATGCAATTTTCTTTTTTCTTTTTTTGGAAACACTTTTAAAGTTAAATTAATTTTTGCAAATGCTTTTACTTTCATTTTTGTATTTCCTCTATTAATAAAATAAATTCTTCTATTGAAATATTTTCTGGTCTTAAATTTATATCTATATCAACATTTTTTAAAATATTTTGTCCGTCCTTTTTAGTTATTAAAACATTTTGCAAGTTATTCAAAATTGTTTTTCTTTTGTTATTAAATAATTTTCTTATTGTTTTTGTAAAAAAAATGTCAAACTCATAATTTTTAGATAATGATTTTGAAAAATCAAAAGAAACAATTGCAGAATCAACTTTTGGTTCTGGATTAAATAAATTTCTTTTAACTGTAAATTCATATTTTGGTTTCGAGAAATAATTTGAAATCACTGTTAAATTATTATATTTTTTCCCATCAACTTTAGATGTTATTCGTTCAGCCACCTCTTTTTGCATCATAAAAATTGCTGACACAATTTTATGTGATGATGAAAAAACTTTAAATAAAATTTCGCTAGTTATGTAATAGGGAAGGTTTGAAATTATTGCAACTGGAAAATTATTTATATTTTTTGTTTTTATAAATTCATCTAAATTTAAATCTAAAACATCTTTCATAACTAATTCAAAATTAGAATCTTTAATTTCGCTTTTCAAATAAATTTCTAAATCCCTATCAATTTCAATTGCAATAACTTGTGAAAATTTCCTTACCAAATTTCTTGTAAGTGCGCCACGACCCGGACCAATTTCAATAATCAACATCTCTTTTTTATCACCTAAAAGTGAAATTATTTTGCCTATTAAATTTTTATCTGTTATAAAGTTTTGGCCAAATTGTTTTTTTGCAATCATAAATAATTCCTCTTTTTATCTCTTTAAAATTTTCTGGACTTCATTTTTTGTTATGTTAAATAAATTAATTCATTTAAATAATCTTTTATTATTTATTGTTTTTTCTAAATTTAGATATTCACAAATTTTATTGTGGTTGCTTTTTAAAAAACAATCTAAATTTAAATAGTCTTTTCATTCCAAACTTAATTTATCATTTTTTTTAATTTCTAATGCATTGTTTAAGGCATTAATAATTGCACTGCTATTTGCTTCTGCAATTCCTATTTTCTTTTTATTTTGGATATCTTTTTTTGTGATAAAGGCATGTGTAACTTTATCATTTAAAAAATTTGAAATGATGTCTCTTATTTTATTTCCTGCGCCATCGGGATCTGTAAAAATAACAACTCCTACAGAATCGTTTATTTTTTTAATCTGTAATAGTTTTTCATTTGTTAAACCCAATCCATTAGTTTCAATGATGTTTATGTTATTGCCATAAATGCTTTTTAACTTATTTGAATCTGTTTTTCCTTCAACAATAATTACTTTATTCATCTTATCCACTTCTTATTCGTTATTATTCTAATACATTATCTTAATTTTGTGGTATAATATTTTATGTATAAGTTATATTAAAGTCAATAAGCTTTTTATAATTTTGTGCAAACAGCATAGAAAGTCGAAAGGAGAAATACTTATGGCATCATGAACACAAAGAAAAGAATTTGTTGCTTTAGATTTAGGTACTGCAAACACAGTTGCTTATTTGGGTGGGCAAGGAATTATTTATAATGAACCTTCAGTTATAGCATATGATATTTTTACAAATAGTGTTATTGCGGCTGGTGAAGCTGCTGGAGATATGATAGGTAAAACAAACTCAAATATCCGTTTAGCAGTTCCTTTAGTAGATGGAGTTATTGCAGATATGGATGCTGCAAAAGATTTAATTAAAATTATTTTTCAACGTATTCGTTTAAATGAAATTTTGAAAAATGCATTAGTTGTATTGGCTTGTCCATCAGGAGTTACTGAACTTGAAAGATCTGCTTTAAAACAAGTAGTAGCTGATATGGGAGCTAGAAAAGTTTTAGTAGAAGAAGAAGTTAAACTATCAGCAATAGGAGCTGGAATTAACATTCAATTAGCTTCAGGAAATTTAGTTGTGGATATCGGAGGAGGAACTACCGATGTTGCAATTATATCTTCAGGTGACATTGTTGTTTCACGTTCTGTAAAAATAGCTGGAAATCACTTTAATGAAGAAATCAGAAAGTACATTCGTGCAGAATATAATGTTATGGTTGGTATTAGAACAGCTGAAAATATTAAAAAAGACATTGGAGCATTAACAAAAATAGATAATTCAAGAACATATCGTGCATATGGTCGTGATATTATTTCTGGTTTGCCAAGAGAAGTTGTTATTTCACCAGAAGAAGTTAAAAATGCCTTGTTAGGTCCATTCTCAAAAATTACAGATTTAATTGTTGAAGTTATGGAAAATACACCCGCAGAATTAGCTGGTGATATTATTAGAAATGGTATTACTATTTGTGGTGGTGGAGCATTAATTCGTGGAATTGATACTTATTTTGAATCAATTTTCCAATTAAAAGTAACTAAAGCTTCAGATCCGTTAATGACAGTTATTGATGGCGCAAAAGAATATGAAAAAAACATTGATAAATGATTAGAAGTTGTTGAACTTCGTGATAAAAATTCATCATTCAGTGCTTATAAATAATGAAGAGGCTAATCTTTAGGGGTTAGTTTTTTTATTGTTTAAAAATGGTTAATATATTTTTATTTTTATGATAGAATATAACATGAAGAGTTTACTATGCCTCTTTATTCAAGGATGATATTTTAATATTTGTTTGATTAATCGAACAATAAATTATCGCATTTGTTTTTGTAACATAAGCATAGTACATATTTAAAGAGATATTAAACAAGAGGAGAGAATATTATGGCATCATGAACACAAAGAAAAGAATTTGTTGCTCTAGATTTAGGTACTGCAAACACGATTGCTTATCTTGGCGGTCAAGGAATTATTTATAATGAACCTTCATATATTGCGTATGATAATTTTACTAATTCAATAATTGCATCAGGAGAAGAAGCAGCAGAAATGCTTGGTAAAACAAATTCAGATATTAGAATTACTGTACCTTTAATAGATGGAGTTATTGCAGATATGGATGCTGCAAAAGATTTAATTAAAATTATTTTTCAACGTATTAAATTAGAGGGAGTTCTAAGAAAAGCATTAGTTGTATTGGCTTGTCCATCAGGAGTTACTGAACTTGAAAAAGAATCTTTAAGACAAGTTTTAGTTGATATGGGAGCTAGAAAAGTTTTAGTAGAAGAAGAAGTTAAACTATCAGCAATAGGAGCTGGAATTAACATTCAATTATCTTCAGGAAATTTAGTTGTGGATATCGGAGGAGGAACTACCGATGTTGCAATTTTATCTTCAGGAGACATTGTTGTTTCACGTTCAATTAAAGTGGCAGGTAATAACTTTAATGAGGAAATCAGAAAATATATTCGAGCAGAATATAATGTTTTGGTTGGTATAAAAACTGCAGAAAGAATAAAAAAAGAAATTGGAGCATTAACAAAAATAGATAATTCAAGAACATATCGCGCATATGGTCGTGATGTTATTTCTGGTTTACCAAGAGAAGTTGTTCTTTCACCAGAAGAAGTTAAAAACACTTTATTGTCTCCATTCTCAAAAATTACAGATTTAATTGTTGAAGTTATGGAAAATACACCTGCAGAATTAGCTGGTGATATCATCAGAAATAAAATTACTATTTGTGGTGGTGGAGCATTAATTCGCGGGGTTGATACTTATTTTGAATCAATTTTCCAATTAGGTGTTAAAATTGCACCAGAACCTTTATTGAATGTTATTGAAGGTGCAAAACAATATGAAAAAAATATTGAAAAATGATTAGAAGTTGTAGATCTTCGTGATGCTGCATCAACATTTGCATCTTTTAAATAATAAAATATATTTAATTATTGTCATGTTAATTTAATTAACATGATTTTTTTTAATTTAAAATTTATTATTTAATTAAAATAATATATAATCATAATGAATTTCTATATTTTATGTAGATGGAGAGGCAATAAGAATTATGGATAGAAAATTAAAAAAATATGTTGCAATTGATTTTGGAACAAGTGCGACTAGAGTTTATATTCAAGGTTTAGGTGTTGTATTTAATGAACCTACAATTTATGCATGGGACATCAAAACACGTAAAATAATTGCTGCTGGTCTTGATGCAAAAAGAATGATTGGTAAACATAATTCCTCAATTAAGATTGAACGACCAATTGTTGGGGGAGTTGTTGCAAGTATTGAAACATTAAAAATTTTTTTCGCGGAGATATTAAAAAAATACGAAGATAAATTACAAGATTCAATTATTTGTATAGCATGTTCATTATCTGTAACTTCATTAGAAAGAAAAGCGCTAATCGATTTTGCTAGACATTTAGGTGCATATTATGTTCAAGTGGTTGATGATGTATTGCTTGCAGGTTTAGGTGCTGGAATTAATGTTAATGAACCAGAAGGAGTTTTAGTTTTAGATATTGGTGCTGGAAAAGCTACTGCTGCAACTATAGCATCTGGTGATGTAGTTTCATATAAATGAACAAGAACTGCTGGAGCTGTAATGGATCAAGAAATTATTAAATTTATTAGAACTAAACATAATTTAGCAATTGCAGATTCATTTGGAGAACAACTAAAAATTAAAATAGGAACACTAGTTAAATCTAAAATGCCATTAAAAGAAAAAATTCTAGGAATAGAAGTTTTGTCTGGATTACCAAAAGAAATTTATTTAACAGATACAGAATTAACTAAAATTCTTCAACTTTCATATAATAATATAACTTCTTTGATTACACAGTTATTAGAAGAAACTCCAAGTGAGTTAACAATAGATATTTTGAGAAATGGAATAACAGTTACTGGTGGTATGGGTAAACTAAATGGAACAAAAGATTTTCTAGAAGAATATTTTGAAATACCAGTAAAAATTGCAAAAAATTGTTTAACAACTGTTATTGATGGCGCAATAGCATATGAAAAGCAAGTAAGAAAAGAATTAGAAAGAAAAATAGAAGATAAAGAAAATTTAAGATCATTTTAATTTGATTAAATAATAATTGTAAATCTTTATGTATTGTTTGCGAGAATTAAATTCAATATATAAAGATTTTTTCTTATTCATATTTTTAAGTTTTATAATATTTTAAAAATTCTTGACTTTTTTATAAAAAGAATTATAGTCAAGGTAGTCAATTAAGTTGGCGTATTATGAAGAAAGGAACAAAGATATCATGAAAAAATTATTATCATTATTAGCTACTTTTGGTTTAATTTCTACAGGAGCATCAACAGTAGTTGCTTGTGATTCATCATCTGATACAGATACAAGTACAGTAGAATTATCATTTTCTACAACTCCAACAGATGCTTTAGTTGTAACTGGTGTAACTGGAAAAGTAGGAGATGATGTTAAAGGTTTAATTGGTAGTATCGTAAAATCTGACGCAGATACATCTGATTTAGCAGTTGGAACTACAAATCAAGCAGATTACAATAAATTACTTGATGCTAATAAAGCAGACTATACAAATTGAGAAAAAGGAATGGAAGTAAAAGCTATCTTTGCTGCATTTAAACCTGCAGCAACTAAAGCAGATACAGATACAGATGTTCTAGAAACTTTAAAAGTATATACAGTAAAAATCACTAAAGAAGCTTCAACTACAACTGATTTAGCAAAAGTTACATTTACAGCAGTTGACAATACTGTTGCAAATAACAAAGCTGTAACTTCAGATGAAGCAACTGCTGCTGTAGAAAAAGTTACAACAGATGTTCAAACACAACTTGTTGAAGTAGTTTCAGGTGTTACATCAGCAGATTATACATTAGATACAACAGCAATTGTTGCTAGTGATTTAAGTGCTGGAGTTACTGTTAAAATTACAGCTACAACTGATTCAAAATTACTAACAGGAACACAAACTATTTCAGTAACATTTATTAATGCTTCATTGTATTAAAACAAAGTTTATTTTGATTAGTTGAAATTAACTAAAACACACTAATAGTGTGTTTTTTATTATTAAAATTGATTTAAACAGAGTTATATTGTGAGATAATTATTGTTTTTTGTGGTATAATACTAATAGATTGTGGATTACTTATACATAATGGTCATTCATTAATCGTAAATGTTTATTATTAAAGCAATTATGTGAGAGGAGAAATTAATATGGCAGGAAGTAAAAAACCTACATTTGTCTCAATGGATTTAGGTACTGCAAATACTTTAGTTTATATAGCAGGACAAGGAATCGTTTATAACGAACCTTCAATTGTTGCATATCGAATTAAAGAAAACCGCATTATCGCTGTTGGAGACGAAGCATATAAAATGATAGGAAAGGGTAACAAAACTATTCGTGTTGTAAGGCCGATGGTTGATGGAGTTATTACAGATATCCGTGCAACAGAAGCACAATTACGTTATATTTTTTCAAAATTACGTATTTCAAAAACATTACGTAACTCAATTATGTTAATGGCATGTCCATCAGTTATTACTGAACTTGAAAAAACAGCACTTAAAAAAATTGCTATGAATTTAGGAGCCGACAGAGTCTTTGTTGAAGAAGAAGTTAAAATGGCTGCTTTGGGTGGTGGAGTTAATATCTACGCACCAACAGGTAACTTAATTGTTGATATGGGTGGAGGAACAACAGATATTGCTGTTATTGCCTCTGGTGATATTGTGTTATCAAAATCAATTAAAGTTGCTGGTAACTATTTAAATGATGAATGTCAAAAATTCATCCGTTCACAATATGGTCTAGAAATTGGATCAAAAACAGCTGAATCAATTAAAATTAATATTGGTTCATTGTCAAAATATCCAGATGAAAGACGTATGAAAGTTTATGGACGTGATGTAGTTTCTGGATTACCACGTGAAATCGAAATTACACCAGAAGAAATTCGCGAAGTACTAAAAGTACCTGTATCACGTATTATTGACCTAACTGTTCAAGTTTTAGAAGATACTCCACCAGAATTAGCTGGAGATATTTTCAGAAACGGTATCACTATTTGTGGTGGTGGAGGTTTAATCAAAGGTGTTGATAAATACTTTGCTGATACTCTACAATTACCTACAAAAATTGGTGAACAACCATTATTAGCCGTTATTAATGGAACTAAAAAATTTGAAAGCGAAATCTTTGAAATTGTCAAAGCAGAACGTCATCATCAAGAATTAGGTTATTAATAATCAATTTTATAAGAGATCTGCAAAGTTTAGCTTCGTGGATCTTTTTTTAAATTTATTTTGTAGAAAGGAATTAATAAAATGGATAAAGAAGAAAGAACGTTTATTTCACTAGATTTAGGTACCTCAAATATTTTGGCATATGTTTCTGGACAAGGTTTAGTTTATGACCAACCATCATTAATGGCTTATGATAATAATACAAATAAAATTATTGCAATGGGTGATGATGCATATGATATGCTTGGAAAAACTCATGATCATATACGAATTGTAACCCCATTAGTAGATGGAGTTATTGCAGATATGGATGCTGCAAAAGATTTATTACGCCATTTATTTTCTCGTCTAAAAATGATGAATATTTGAAAAAATTCAATTGTTTTATTAGCATGTCCATCGGGTGTTACTGAACTTGAAAGACAAGCTTTAAAATTAGTTGCAAAAGAAATGGGAGCATCATTAGTAATTGTTGAAGAAGAAGTTAAAATGTCGGCTTTGGGTGCTGGTATAAATATTGAATTACCACAAGGAATTTTAGTGGTTGATATCGGTGGTGGAACTACAGATATTGCCCTTATTTCTACAGGTGATATAGTTATTTCTAGATCAGTAAAAATAGCAGGTAAAGCATTTGACAGTGAAATTACAAAATACATTAGATCTGAATATAATCTTGCAATTGGTAAACGTACAGCGGAAGTCGTTAAAAAAACAGTTGGTTCTTTGGTGAAATACCCAAATGAACGTTCAATTCAAATTTATGGACGCGATATAATCTCGGGATTGCCAAAAGAAGCAAGAATTTCTTCAGAAGAAGTTCGAAATATTTTATTAACTGCTTTTTCAAAAATTACAGACTTAATCATAGAAGTTTTAGAAAATACACCACCAGAATTAGCTGGAGATGTTATGAGAAATGGTATTATGGTTTGTGGTGGTGGAGCATTAATTAGAAATATTGATAAATACTTTGAAGGTATTTTTCAATTAAAAACGAGAGTTGCTCCAGACCCATTAAATTGTGTTATTGATGGAACAAGAGCATTTGAAAAAGTTATTAGAAAACGTCTTGAAGATGGTTTATACGATCACATAAAAGAAGATACATACAAATACCTATAATTTAAAACACCAATTATTTGGTGTTTTTTATTTGAAATTTATAATAATTGTAATTTAATAGGTACCATTTAATAGTGAATAATATTTTGCGGTGTTATAATGAAACTATTATGTTTAGTTATTGGAAGAGGTAATAGTATTTTATGAATTTGAAATTGTTATTTAAAAATTCATTTCATAGTTTAAAAAATAATTTTGGTGTTCTTTTTATTTTTTTCCTATTTTTATTAACTTCATTAAGTTTAATTTTTGGTATGCTTGGACTTACTTTTAATTTATCTGATAAATTAACTTATGAGCTTTATAAAATTAATAACAGAGTTGATAGTCAACTTTCAAGTGAAGTTACTTCTCAATTTAGCGACAAAATTCAATGATCTGATCAGTACAAAAATGACTTAGTCAAGTTTTTAAATCAAGATTTAGCAAAAAACGGATTTAGTGATGATGTTTTTTTAGATATTAATTACGATTCAGAATTACTAACATCTCTTGGAAATGTTGATGGTTATGTTCAAAATGTAAAAGATAATGTCATTATTTATAAATATTACGATAAATTAATAGCACTTTGACAAATATCACAAAAAAATTTTGGGAATGCATTTTTGGAATATGTTTATAATGAATTAAAAAAAGACGATTTTGCTTTTAATACAACTAAATTTGCAATTCCTGGATTTGCTGGTGGTGATGATTTATGTATGTATGCCACAGATTTTTCAGATACAAAATTAAAGCCATTTCATTTATATAAAGTTAATGATGTTGTTGAAGGCAAATTGAATATTTATTTAACGCAAAATTCATATAATAAATTTTTAAATTCAAATTTAGATTTACATATATATCTAAACGGATCTACAAAATTAGATTATAATATCGTTGGCTGAACAGATTCTTATTTTAAAATGGTTAAAAATACTGAATATACTGTTCTTTGTGATTCAGAGGAGCTTGTAAAAATTTTATCAAAAAATTTTAATGCAGAAAAATATGAAATGCCGCCACTTTATGATAAAAATATAGATAAAACTTTTTCTGGGGCGCATTATTTATTTGAAGATTTGCAAAACAAATCACATAAAATTAATTATAAAAGAATGATTACGTCAATAATTAATAATCATTCATCATGATTTGTAGATGGATTAAGTTCACAAGATCTTGCAGAATATGCAGCGTTATATGCTGGGGGTTATAATCCTATGGAATATAGTCAATATACTTTGATAATTACTATTTTAGATTACGTCAACATATTATTAATAGTAATAATGTTATGTTTGTCAGCAGCCATTTTATTTTTTATAATTAAACAGCTAATTGAAAATGATAAAGAGATTTTATTTTTTTTAAGAAATATTGGCATAAAAAAAATTAATTTAGCATTTATAAATATTACTAGTTTAGTTTATCCGCTTTTACTTGCATTAATGTTTAGTATTTTGGGAATGTTTGTCACACAAAATGTTTTATTTAAATCAATTTCTAATGCATATACGTTTGAATTAGATTATTTTAAAATTCAGTGATATATTTGGTTATTTATAATCATGATTGTAATGGCTTATTTTGGAATATTTTTTATTTTAATATTTGTAAATATTTCAAATTCTAATCTAAAGCCTGAAAAAATATATTCAATTTCGCATACAGAAAAATCACTAAGTTTCTTTAAACCTGTTTTTAGAAAAATATTTCATAATAATTTATTTGTGTCATTTGGTTTTAAAAATTTTTATAAAATTATTGTTTCATTTATTATTATATTTTTATCTTCAACTATTGGATTATTTGGCTTAATTTTTAATGATAGTGTTAATTATACAACTAGTTTAATTCAACAACATTTCTATCCATATAAAAATTCAAGTTCTTATATGTCGCCTTTATTAAACGGTAGTGAAAATGATTTTTCAGTTCATCCAAAATATAAATATGTTGATTCAACATATGAAGATAATGACAGTAAAAGAATTTTACCTCAAATTGATAATAATAATTTATTAGTTGGATTTTGTATAGGTTCTGTAACACCTGAAAACTGTTATCCAAGTTTAAATAAATTTCCAAATGTAGAAGGATTATATATTAATAATGATGACTCTAATAAAGTTTTAAATAGCAATTTAACAAATTATAATGACGAATATCCAAATTTAATAAATGTTTTTTCAGAAATACAATCTTTATATTTAAAAATAAAAGGTTTATATCCATCATTTAATGGAATGAATTATTCTGCTGGAACAATTTATAAACAATTGAATCAATTACCATTTTTATCTTTGTCTGGTAAAATTTTAAATGTAAAAAATGGCAAAACAATAGGCTATCCAAATAGAATTAGTTTAGTATCCGATGATATGCTAAAAAGCATTGGAGGATTAAATGAGATTGGCTACACAAATGATATTAATAGTGTTAATTTAAATGTTAATGCAGATATTCTAGATTATTATGAATTAGGTCTGATTGATAGTCAGCAAGTAAAAATTGATGATAGTGTTAATTTGGATTTTAAATATATAAATGCAACTGTAGATCCAAGTTATAAAAAATTAAAAAATTCATTTGTTTTGCTAGAATTTGATTTATTGGAAAATAATGATTTGATGATTACAGTTCCGTTATTAGTGCGTATAAATAATGTTGATTATAAAATTATCAATTCCACAAAGCAATTTCTAATTAATCAAGATAGTGCAATGAAATTAATTAAAGAAAATTTAACTTATCAACTAAGTGGAATGAATTCTATTTTAAATCAAAATTCAAATGATAATTTAGAAACTGAATTAAAATTTACAAACAATATAATTAATTTTCTTAATAGTTCAAATTTTAAAATTTCTGATTTTTATAATTCATTTTATTCAACAAATATAATACCGAAGGTTTATGAAAATTTTGTGTTAATGGCAAGCAATGGAGAAATCGGCGACTATTCTAGCTATGAATTAAGCACAGATATTATAGAAAAAAATACAATAATTTCTGATGATTATTTGATAATTACTAAATTTATCAAAACCACATTGTCATCAATTACAAATATAATTTTAAATATAATGAATTTCTTTACGTATCTTGCCGTCTTTACTTTATTATTATTGATTTATTTAGTTATTAAAGAAAACGAATCAATTTTTAAAACACTAAAAATACTTGGCTATTATAAACGCGAATTACTTGGCTATATAATTTTGGGTTATGTAATTTCGTCAGTAGTTGCGGTTGTGGCAGGATTTGGCTTTTCGTTTCTACTTTATAATATTGTAAAGGGAGAAATAGCCAATTTATATCAATTTACACTTCTTTTTAAAGTATTCCCATTTTATTGAATGATTTTATTTTTAATTCCTTCTTTTTATACTTTTTTGATTACTACAACAATTTTAATAAAGATAAAAAATGAAAAAACAATTGCTTAGAGTGAAAGGGGGCTGTTAAAAAATTCACAAAAATGTGATATAATTATAAAAATAGTTCTAATTTAAAATAAAAAAGGGGCGGTGCGCATGCCTATTAAAAAGCAAGAAGCATCAAATAAAATAAAAGGGCAAAAAATTAATTCAAAGTTATTATTTATATTTATTATTAATTTTCTATTTTCTATTTTATTGATTTATTTTTCTTTAATAAATATTTTTACAAAAAATATTGAACTGTTGGCAAACAAAAATTATAATGCCATATCATCATTAAATAATTTTGGTTTATCAAATACTATTTTTGGTGGAATATTAATTTATCATGGTCCATTTGCAATAAGTGTATCTTTTAATAGTTCATTTTGATTTTTTTTAACGTACATACCACTCTCTTTTGGAATATTAATTTTGTGTTTGTCATTTATAATATTTTTTAAAACAAAGAAAAATTTGAAAAATTCATTTACACAAAAAAACTATAGAAATTATTGAATTTTTAATTTTATTAATCTAATTTTAATTTTATTTGCAAATGTATTTCTATTCTGAGGATTAATTACCAGTTTGCCAATTTACACTAATTATTTTTTAATATTTAGTTTGCAAAATGGATTAATTAATGTTAAGGATTCAAATTTTGTTTCTGCAATAAATGGTTATTGAATACCATTAAATTTATTTAAAATCAATTCTCCTATTTTAATTGTTAGTTTATTTTTCTCGCCTTTATTTTTATTTTTATTACTTCAAATTATTTGTTTAATTTTATTTTTTGTAGGTAATAAAGAATTAAAAATATTAAGAATTAAAAATTCTGAAAATAATTTAAAGCCATATAAAAATAAATCAAAAATAAAAACTAAAAAAATAAAAACCGAAAAACAAGATTTTTTTGAAACACCATTATTATATCAAGCCCCCGAATACGCTTCAGTTGGAGTTACTTCAAGCCCGATGTTTTTAGAAGATAGCAATATGAATGATTATCAACCAAAAACATATATATCAAATATTAGAATTGATTCCGAAACACACGCAAACATTTGAACTTTTTTCCAAAACCAAGTTTCTTGAATGAATTTAGCAAAATTATATAATAATTTATTATTTAAAAAAATTGAGTCATCACGAAATGATTATGTATCTGGTGCTTATGAAAATCAAATTAATAAATTATGTTTTGGTATTGAAAATTTTATTGAAATTTCAACAAAAAGTGATAGAGACTTCGTTTCGTATATGTTAAGTGCATCAAGTGATATTTCAAATCTATTAAATAAATTTACAAATGAAATTAGGGATATTGCTTTTAATTATCAAAAATCAATAGACAGTTGAAACCTGTTAGGTGCTGAAATTCAAATAGAACAGCTATTTGCCATTGCATCAAATTTTACTTATTCGCTTGCTAAAGTGGGTTACGTTATTAAAAACAGATTTCAAAATATTTTTACATCATTAAATGTAGAAAATAATATTGTAGATAGATTAGCTAAAGCTAAAACAAGAGGAAATTACAAAATATATAAAGAAATTATAAAAGAAGCGGTTATTTCTATTTCTCCATTAAAATCACAAATAGAAACTATGTTTAATTCAGGATATTTAGAAGGGGTCAAATAAATTATGCGTAAAAAAAGTAAATCTATTGGAGAATTTGCAAATGAAAATTTAATTCCATATACCAATTCAATAGTAAATATAGGCAAAATAAAAATTGCTGCGATAGATTTTTTTGATCAAATGATGAAATGATTTGAATATACAGATAATGATAAAACTATTTTATACACAAAATTTAGTGATGCAAAAGCGAAGCTGCAAAAAGGTTTTTTTAGAAGAAATTTAGATTCTGTCAAATCATCAATTGAATCATTTATCGATTTTATAATACAAACAGATCGTCAATTTATTTCGTATTTTTCAACTTCGCTTTCTGATAATTCTAAAAATCTTATTTCTAATGTTAATGAAATTACTAATCTTGTAAATAAATATAATGTTGCTGTTCAAAGTTGAGATTTAGTTTCAGCAGAATATGCAATAGAAAAAATTTACGCAATAGCTCTTAATAATAAAATGATGCTACCTAAGGTTGGTTATTGTATAAAATACAAACTTGAAAATCTATTTTTATTTACTGAAGGACAAAATTCTTTTATTCAAAAAATGGAGGGTTTTAAAATTAAATATGATTATGAATCATATAAAAATACAGTTTCTTCTGCCATTTTAGCTTTTTCGCCTAACAAAAAATATTTATGAAGTTTTTTTACAAATATTGCTGCTGAAAAATGAAATGAATTTAATAAATAAATCACTTATTGGTGATTTATTTTTTTTTCAATGTAAGATTAATTTATGGAAACTTTACAAATAAAAAAATTATTCTCAAATTGAAAAATAGATGATGAGAAAATATTAAAATTAGAAAAATATAAATTTTTTTTGCTGCAAGAGAATGCAAAATTTAATCTAACTGCAATAATAAATGATCAAGACATTTATTATAAACATTTTTATGATTCATTATTAATAACACAAAATGTAAATATTGAAAATAAAAAAATAATGGATATTGGTACAGGGGCTGGATTCCCGGGTATTATTTGGAAGATATTTTTTGACAATATAGATTTAACATTAGTGGAGTCGAATACAAAAAAATGTCTCTTTTTAGAACAATTATGTAAATTACTTAATTTGCAAAATGTGAAAATTTTAAATATGCGGGTTGAAGAAATAAGCAGTAAAGAATATGAACAATATGATTTAGTAGTGTCAAGAGCTTTAGCTAAGTTATCTATTTTTATGGAAATTGCATCGCAATTTTTAAAAATTAATGGATTATTAATTTCTATGAAAGGAATCAATTGGCCTAAAGAAATTGAAGAATTAAATAATTCAGAAGAATTAGTAGGTTTACAATTTTTAAAATTATTTGAATATGAATATGAATTTGATAATGAAACACACAAAAGAATTGATTTAATTTACAAAAAAATTGCAAAAACAAAATCTATTTATCCAAGAAAATATAGCATAATTAAAAATAAACCATTAGGAAGTTAATGCTATAATAGAAATGGAAAACTTATGTGTGAAGATATTCAAAAGAGGTAGTGTATGGGTAAGATTATAGCGGTAGTTAATCAAAAAGGTGGAGTTGGTAAAACAACAACTGCAATTTCATTGGCTTGCGGTATGGGAATGAAAGAACAAAAGATTTTATTAATTGATTTGGATCCACAATATAACGCAACAACAGGATTGAGTATTGAAGTAAATAGAAAAACCTTGTCTATGTATAATGTGCTTATTGGTGAAAAAAATATTGAAGACATTATTATGAAAAATGTAAAACATAATGTAGATGTAGCTCCATCATCAATAGATTTGGCAGCTGCAGATTTATTTTTACTAGAACAAAAACAAAATAATCAAGATATTTTAAAGCAACAATTAATCAAAATTAAAAATAATTATGATTTTATAATAATAGATTGCCCCCCATCATTGGGATTAATTAATAGAAATGGATTATCGGCGGCGGATACGGTTTTGATTCCTATTCAGGCTGAACATTTTGCAATGTATGGAGTATCGCAACTTTTGAGAACAATTACAAAAGTTAAGGAAACTTTAAATCCAAAATTGACAATTGAAGGTGTGATTGTTACTATGTTTGACCAGAGAACTTTGCTTTCAAATGACGTTTTAGCTGAAATAAAAAAATCATTTAAAGACAGAGCATATAAAGCAGTAATTCCAAGAAATATCAGAATAGCAGAATCTTCAATGGAAGGAAAATCTATATTTGAACATGACCCAAATGGTGCAGGTGCGAAATCATATTGAGAATTAGTAAATGAGGTTATGACACATAATGGCAAATAGCAAAAAAACAAAATATGAATTCAAAGGTCTAGATAAAATATTTGGAGATTCTCTTGAAGAAACATTATCAATTATTGACAGTAAAATTCCACAAGAGCAAATAAAAAACGCGACGTACACTGTGAACATAGATTTTTTAAAACCAAATCCATATCAACCGCGTAGAAAATTTGCAGAAGAAGACTTAAAAGAACTATCAGATTCTATTAAAATTAATGGAATTATTCAACCAATTATTGTAACTGAAAATGAAGACGGAACTTACACGATTATCGCCGGGGAAAGACGTACTCGTGCTGCCAAAATTGCCAAATTAATCGAAATTCCAGTGTTAATTTTAAAATTAACACAAAATCAAATGAGAGAATATGCCATTATTGAAAATGTTCAAAGGGTAGATTTGTCTGATATAGAAGAAGCAATTGCGTACAAGTCTTTAGCTGAAGATCTAGGTTTAACACAAGAAGAAATCGGAATAAGAGTTGGTAAATCAAGATCACATGTTGCAAATATTATGCGTCTATTGAATTTACCAGAAGAAATTAAAGATGGTATGCTTAATGGTTTAATAACCATGGGGCAAGCAAAGCCATTATTAACAATTACTTCTGATAAAAAACTATTAAATACTATTTTTGAAAAAATTATTAAAGAAAATTTAACTTCAAGAGAAATTGAATATTTAGTAAAGCAAAAAAATAAAATTTCAAATAAACAACATGAAAATAATAAACCAATTAAATCATCAGCTTTGGATAGTGTTCAAAATCATATGATTAGAAAACTTGGTACAAAAATATCAATAGATGACAAAACAATTAAAATTTATTATTCTGATACAAAAGATTTAAATAGAATTTTAGAAATTCTTGATTTATTAGAAAATTAATTTTTTTACTATTTTAAAAATTGGAGGGACACAAATTATGCCATTACAAGTAGGTATTGTTGGATTGCCAAATGTAGGCAAGTCAACGCTTTTTAATGCAATTACAAACTTAAAAGTTGAAGCAGCCAATTACCCATTTGCGACAATAGAACCAAATGTAGGAACGGTTGAAGTACCAGATGAAAGACTAACAAAATTAGCATCAATATTTTCATCGCAAAAAACAATCTCAACTACAATAGAATTCGTAGATATAGCCGGCTTGATTGCGGGTGCTTCAAAAGGCGAAGGATTGGGTAATGCGTTTTTAGCAAGTATTAGAGAAACAGATTTAATTTGTATGGTTGTCAGGTGTTTTGAAGATAAAGAAATTACACATGTTGAAGGGTCGGTAGACCCTATTAGAGACATAGAGATTGTAAATTTAGAGCTTATGTTGGCAGATGAGGCAATAATTAAGAAAAGACTTGATAAAGTTATACCAAAAATTAAAACTACAAAGGATAAAATTGTTTTAGCAGAGTATGAATTACTTCTTAAATTAAAAAAACAATTGGAAGATAATAAAATGCTTTATGATTTAAAATATACAGATGAAGAACGAAAAATTTTGAAATCTTTTCAATTGTTAACTTGCAAGAAAATGTTATTTGTTGCAAACATTAAAGAAGAAGAATTATCAAAAGAAAATAATGAATATGTTAAACAAGCATTAGATTATGCAAGCAAAAATAATTGTGCAGTAATGAAAATTTGTGCAAAGATTGAAGAGGAATTATCAGAATTAGATAAAGACGAAAAATTATTGTTTATGAATGATTTACAAATAAAAGAATCAGGATTAGATGTATTAATAAAATCTGCTTATAAGGCTTTAGAACTTCAAACATTTTTTACAGCAGGTCCAAAAGAAGCGCATGCTTGGCAATTTAAAAAAGGATCTACTACTCCGCAATGTGCGGGTATAATTCATACAGATTTTGAAAGAGGTTTCATTAAAGCTGATATATATTCAGCTCAAGATTTGTTTGAATATGGTAATGAAAGTGCATTAAAAAATGCTGGTAAATTACGTTTAGAGGGTAAAACATACATTGTCCAAGATGGTGATGTTTGTAATTTTAAATTTAATATTTAATTAAGAATGGTTGTGTGATTATTTAAATGTTAAGAATAGGCACAAGTTGAGATCAACATAATCTTATACCTGGGACTGGCTTTAAAATAGGCGGTCAGCTTTTATTGGGTATGAAAAATATAGAAGCATATTCTGATGGCGATGTCGTTTTTCATTCAGTCGGAGAGGCCATTATTGGTGCTTTAAATTTAGGTGATTTAGGAGATCATTTCAATGAAAAAAATCAAAAGCCAAATTTTAATTCAAAAATTATTTTGGAATGGTGTCGAGAAAAATTAATTGAATTATCAGCTACAATAAATAATATAGATAT
This sequence comes from Spiroplasma endosymbiont of Labia minor, assembly GCF_964019845.1. NCBI lineage: Bacteria > Bacillati > Mycoplasmatota > Mollicutes > Entomoplasmatales > Spiroplasmataceae > Spiroplasma > Spiroplasma endosymbiont of Labia minor. Next base: position 938,206 of record NZ_OZ026465.1, on the reverse strand, counting down.
ATTAATAATTTTAGATACACCGAATCTAAAAAAATATAAAGAAGAAATTAAAAATGCTATTGCACAGCATTTAAAAATAGATGTTTCACAAATAAATGTAAAAGCAACAACATCAGAGAACAATATGCAAAATATTATTCAATGCTTATCAAGTGTTCTTGTTGAGAAATAATGAATTAGAAAGATATGACAAATTATGAATAAAAATTTCAGATTAAGATATGCCCCCAGCCCGACTGGATATTTACACATAGGAAATGCAAGAACGGCATTAATGAATTATTTGTTTGCACATCATTATGAGGGGTCATTTATTATAAGAATAGAAGATACGGATTTAGAAAGAAATGTTAAGGGAGCAATTGATTCACAGTTCAATAATTTGAAATGATTGGGAATTATTCCGGATGAATCAATTTTTAATGAAACTCCAAAAGAATACGGTGAATATATTCAGTCCAAAAAATTCAATCATTATTTAGAAATTGCAAAAATTTTAGTTAATGATAAAAAAGCATTTTATTGTTTTTGTACACAAGCAGAATTGGAAATAGAAAAAAATCGCCAAGTAAATAATGGTATTATTGCAACTAAATATTCTGGAAAATGTAAATTATTATCGCAAGAACAAATTGATAAAAATTTGAAAAATAATTTGCCATATTCAATTCGTTTTTTGGTTGATTCTGATAAAACATATAAAATTAATGATTTAGTAAGGAAAGATGTTGAATTTTCTTCAAATGAAATTGGTGATTTTGTAATTATAAAGACAAACGGAATTGCAACTTATAATTTTGCAGTAGTTATTGATGATCACGACATGCAAATAACGCATGTTGTTAGAGGTGAAGAGCACATGTCAAATACACCTAGACAATTAATGATTTTTGAAGCTCTCAACTGAAATATTCCAATATTTTGTCATTTAACATTAATAGTTGATAGCAATAAAAAGAAACTGTCAAAAAGAAGTGATAATTCGTTATTTTTTATAGAACAATATAAAGAACAAGGTTATATTCCAGAGGCGGTATTTAATTATATTTCGTTATTGGGTTGATCACCAAAAAATGAGCAGGAAATTTTTTCAGAAGAAGAATTTATAAGAATTTTTGATGAAAGACAATTTTCAAGATCACCATCAACTTTTGATATGAATAAAATGAAATGATTTAATTCAGTATATATGAAAAAAATGTCAAGTGATGATTATTTATTTTTTATCAAGGAATTTATTGATTCTAATAGATTCAAAATATCAAATAAAAATAATGAATGATTAGATGACGTTCTTTTATTGTTTAAAAATGAAATTGAATTTGGATTACAAATAAATGATCATTTAGATTTATTTTTTAATGAAAGAGATTATACAGATAAATTAAAAAGCGAACTTTTAAAGTTAAATGATTACAAAAAATTAATTGAAATTTTTAAAATTAAATTAAATGAATTGACTGAATTTACAGAGGATAAACTAAAAACAATTATAAAAGAAACTGGTCAATTAACTAATACTAAAGGTAAAGAATTATTTATGCCAATTAGAATAGCAACTACATTAATGACTCATGGACCAGAAATAGCAAAGACTATTTTATTAATTGGTAAAGAAAAAATAATTGCAAACATTGAAAAGGTGATTTAAATGTTACAAAAAGTGATTCGTGATAATGTTTATGGGGATATTTTAATAGATAATGAAGTGATTATTGATTTAATAGATACCCCTGAATTTCAAAGATTAAGAAGAATAATTCAATTAGGTGGTGGGCAATTTGCCTTTACAGGTGCAAATCATAATCGTTTTTCACATTGCATAGGTGTCTATAACATTGTTAATCAATTTTTAAAAAATGATTCTTTTAAAAAAATGAATCAAACTCAACAACTTGAAGTCAAAATTGCAGGATTACTTCATGATTTAGGTCACGGACCATTTTCTCACTCATGAGAAAAAGTTAATAATCGTTCTCATGAACTTTATACAGTAGATATTATTAAATCAAAATTAACAAATATAAACAAAATTTTAATAAATTATAAAATAAATATAGACAACGTTTGCCAAATTATAGAAGGTAAACATCAAAACAAAATTTTAAATTTTTTGGTGTCTTCACAATTAGATGCTGATCGCATGGACTATTTAAAACGTGATGCAATTCAAGCTAATGTCAGTTATGCTTCATTAGATGTAAATTGAATAATTAGGCACGCAGAAGTTTTTGACAATAAAATAGTGTACCCAGAAAAAATAGTCCCTGCAATTGAAGCATATTTGCTTGGAAGATATCATATGTATAATCAAATTTACAATCATAAAATTTCAATTGCATTTGATGTGATGTTGCAAAAAATAATGTTGCGAATTGTTGATTTAGGCAAATCAAATCATGAATTTAAGAATAATCGTGTAAAGGAATTATTTGGAGATCTTTTTTTTGATAAACCAATATCTTTAATTAATTATTTACAATTGGATGATTATACGCTATTTGAAATATTTAAAACCTGCAGTCAGGAAAATGACAAAATTTTAATCGATCTCTCAAATAGAATTATTAATCGTGATTTTTTTTCTCATTTTACAGATGATAAACAAGAAGCAATAGATAGTTTAAACAAATCTGATTTGGATCAAAAATATTATTGCGGAGAATATACAATATCTAATTTTGAAATATATAAAGTAAAGACAAATACTTTAAGTGAAAAAGATGAAGACATTTATATCAAAGATAAGAATAATTTAATAACAACATTTCCAAATAAGACAAAAATTATCAGTATTACAACTTTACAAAAACAAAACAAAATATCTTTTCTTTTTACAAAAAAATAGAGTATACTAACTTTTGTAATTAAAAAAGAGAGGTATTTTTATGTCAAAAATTTCTAACCTTGAATTGGCTTATACTTATTTAAGTGGTTTACAAGATAGTGCTACATTTGAAGATATTTGAAATAATATTTCACGAAACATTGAGGGAGAAAATTCACACAAAAATGAAATAATTGCAGAATTGTATAGTGATTTAGTTTTAGATAATAGATTTGCATTAACATTTGAAGGTAAATGAGGGTTACGAAGTTTTCTAAAATTTGAAGATGTTAAAAAACAATATGATTATGTAGATAAGTTTGAAACAACAGAAGAATTTGAAGATATAGAATCATATATGGATGATGATTTTAAAACCATAGATATTATGAATAAACACTTTAAAACGGGATCAACATTTACAGATGATGAAGATAATGTTAATGATGATGAAACAGATGATAATGATACTACAACAAATGAAGATACATTTGATGATTAAAATTCTTAAAGACAATTATTGTTAATAATTAACAGTTGTCTTTTTATTTTTATAGATATTTTGAGAGGAGAAAATTATGGCTAAATATATTTTTATTACAGGTGGTGTTGTTTCTGGTTTGGGAAAAGGTATAACAGGTTCTTCACTTGGTGTATTGTTAAAAAACTCTGGGTGTAAAATTTTTATGCAAAAATTTGACCCGTATTTAAACGTTGATCCAGGAACTATGTCCCCAATTCAACATGGAGAAGTTTATGTAACTAATGATGGAGCAGAAACTGATTTAGATTTAGGCCATTATGAAAGATTTATTGACATTAATTTATCAAAAAATTCATCAATTTCTGCAGGAAAAATTTATAAAGATGTTTTAGAAGCAGAACGTAGGGGTGAATACGATGGCGCCACTGTCCAAGTAGTACCCCATGTTACTAATGCAATTAAAAACAAAGTTTATTCAGCGGCGACAGAATCTCAAGCAGATATAATTATTACGGAAATTGGTGGAACTGTTGGTGATATAGAATCACAACCTTTCATCGAAGCTATTAGAGAAGTTAGAATGGAAAAAGGAAGAGATTCAGTTATTTTTATTCATGTTGCATTATTGCCATTTTTAGGAGTTTCAACAGAATATAAAACAAAACCAATTCAGCATTCGGTTAAAGAATTACTGCATTCTGGTATTCAACCAGACATTATTGTTGCAAGAACAACAGGAATGATAGATGAAAATATAATTACAAAATTAGCAATGTTTTGTAATATACCAAAACAAAATGTTATTGTTGCTTTAGATGAAAAATCAATATATCAAGTACCCCAAGCTTTGGAAAAACAAAATTTACATAAAATTGTTGCAGAACAATTTAAAATTAAATTACAAAACACTGACATGAATGCATGGAACTTATTTGTAAAAAAAATTAATGAATCAACAAAAGAAATAGTTATTCATTTGGTAGGAAAATATGTTGAATTGCAAGATGCATATTTATCGGTTATGGAATCGTTAAAATTTGCCGGCTACAAGTATGGAGTAAAAGTAAAAATAAATTGAATTAGAGCTCAAGATTTAAATGAAGAAAATTACAATGAATATTTAAAAAATACAGTAGGTATTTTGGTGCCGGGTGGTTTTGGAGAACGCGGTTTCTTGGGTAAATTTTTAGCTGCAAAATATGCTAGAGAAAATAATATTCCCTATCTTGGAATTTGTCTTGGTATGCAAGTTGCATGTATCGAATTTGCAAGAAACGTCTTAAAAATAGGAGATGCAAATTCTACAGAATTTGTAACTAATACTAAAAATCCTATAATAGACATCATTGAGGGTAAAAACAGAGAAAATATTGGTGGTACATTAAGATTGGGAGCTTATAAGACAACAATAAAAAATAATACTCTAGCTGAAAAATTATATAATTCTGATGAAATTATGGAAAGACATAGACATCGTTTTGAATTTAATAATAATTATAGAGAGCAATTTGAGAAAGCTGGTATGATTTTTTCAGGAATTTATGAAGAAAAAAATTTAGTAGAAATAATAGAAATACCAAAAAACAAATTCTTTGTAGCATCTCAATATCATCCAGAATTTACATCAAGGCCGAATAAACCAAACCCGTTATTTGATGGTTTTATAAAGTCAATTTTGACCACTTAATTTTTGAATTATAAGAAATTGACAATATTATAATTAACTAGTAAGAAAATAAGTTTATAATTAACTAGTAAGAAAAAGGAGAAATAAAATATGCCAAAAATTTATCATGAACGTTTAGTTAATGCAAAAGAAATGGTTAAAAAGGCTCATGCAGGAAAATACGCAATCGGCCATTTTAATATTAATAATTTAGAATGAACTAAATCAATTTTGGAAGCTGCACAAGCTTCAAACACACCAACAATTATTGCTACTTCAGAAGGTGCAGTTAAATACATGGGTGGTGTAAAAACAATTGTGGGTATGGTTAATGGATTATTGGAAGAATTAAATATTACTATTCCAGTATCACTTCATTTGGACCACGGACAAAGTGTTGAAATGGCTAAAAAATGTATTGAAGCAGGTTATTCTTCAATCATGTTTGATGGATCACATTTACCTTATGAAGAAAACAAACAAAAAACAAAAGAAGTTGTAGAATTTGCAAAACAATATGAAGTTTCAGTTGAAGCTGAAATTGGTTCTATCGGCGGAGAAGAAGATGGAGTTGTAGGACAAGGTGAATTGGGTGACCCAACAGAAGCACAAGAATTTTCAACTTTAGGCATTGATATGTTAGCGGCTGGAATTGGTAATATCCATGGTAAATATCCAGAATGATGAACTAGTTTATCTTTTGAAACTTTGGAAAAACTACAAACAGCTTCTAAAATGCCAATGGTTTTACATGGTGGATCTGGAATACCACAAAATCAAGTTGAAAAAGCTATCTCATTGGGTATTTCAAAAATTAATGTTAACACTGAATTACAATTAGCATTTAGAGATGCAACACGTAAATATATTGAAGAGAAAAAAGATTTAGATGATAAAACAAAAGGTTTTGATCCTCGTAAATTATTAAAACCAGGAGCAGATGCAATTAAAGCAACATTTTTAGAATTAACAGGTTGATTTGGTTCTCAAGGTAAAGCTAAATAATTAATTTTAAAATTAATTATTTATATAACAGAGTAGTTTTAAGATGAAAAAAATATTAAATATTTTATCTTTATTAAGTTTAACAACAACAATTAGTTCTCCAATAATTTCCTGTGATGTTTCTTCAATGATTTGAACTTTAGGTACTTTTGAATATAAAGCAGCAGATATGCTAAATAAATGAGGCGATGGTGAAACTCCAGAAAGTATTGCAAACGAAAAGGGTCTAAAAGAAGATGAAATATTTAATCAATTCTATACAGACGAAATAGCAAAATGAGGTTACGATATTTCTAACGGATCAACTTATTTAAGCAAAGTTTTGTGTAACGATCCAAAATATTTAGATACATTTAATAGTAATAATACAGTAAAATCAAATGAATATTTGGATTTCAATTTTCAAACAGTTTATATTAATTTAGCATTCAATTTTCATGAACTAAATTTAAATTTGGATTTAGATGAAGATAAAAAAATTGCTTTAGACATGGCTACAAAATTAGATGAATTAGATATAACTCTTGTTGTATTAAAAGATACAGCAATAGATAATTCTATTGATTGATATTCAAAAGAAACTCTAGCTCGCCTTGCAAATAGAGAAACTAACCTAGGTGGAGTTATGTATTATAGAATTACTTTAGAAGCTAATACTTCTGCATAATAAAAAATCTTGTTTAAGAATAATTCTTAAACAAGATTTTTTATTAGAATTCCTCTGCCTTTGCAGTTAATTCTTTAGTAAAGGTATTGATTGCCTCTTTTGTCGACATATCTTTTAAAGGTTCTACTTTAGTTCCACCTATCATAATTGGCTCTTTTACTTTTGCTCCGGCAAATTCTCAAGTTCCTTTTAAATAAGCTGTAATATCTCCTCAAGGATATCAACCTTTTGGTGCACCTTGCGCTGCAATAATTTGTACTGTCAAATGATCAAGCAATCCTTTTGAAGCACCTTTTGTTTGATATTTATATGTAAATACTTTATTTGAAACAAATGTTCTGTCAATATAATTTTTCATTGCAGTAGTTATGGTGAAATTATTCATTGCACAAGCAATTATTAATTTATCAACTGATTTTAATTGATTAATATATTTATCTGAATCAATATCGTTTCAGTAATTTGCTAAATTTTCTCTAGTTAATGAAGTTTTTGCCATTTTTTCTTCCTCAAGATCGATGATTGTAAATTCATCGTTAGGATTTTTCTTTTTATAAATTTCAATAAATTTTTCTAAAGCTGCAAAAGAATATGATTTTTCTTTTTCAGAAAGGGTAGCGTGTAATACTAATATTTTACTCATTGTTTTTCCTCCTAAATTAATTATATCAATTTTGAAGTAAAGAGATTTGCAATTTTTGTTTAATAGTTTAAAATGGTATAATAATTCAGGAATACAATCCGCAAATTATGAAAGAAATTAAAATGAATAAAAGGAGATAGCTGTGGTATGAATAAAAAAATACTTTCAATTCGTCTAATTTATTTAATTTTAATACTTGCAAACGCCTGTTTATTATTGATAGAATTATTTAAATTTGACACACCAGAAAATATTAGTATTGCCTTTTCTGCTTCAGCTTTTATTAATATAATTTTTTCAATAATAATATTACTTTTCATATTTGCAACTTTTGTTACTTTTTTACAAAAATGAAAAGGTACATCAGTTAAAAAAAGAAGACAAAAATTTTTATCTTTTAAAATTTCTAAAGATTTAATTTTTATTTCAATTAATTCGCTTCCGTTCTTAATAATTTCTTTTAAAATTGCAGTAGAAGAACTTATAAAAATAAATTTATTTACTTATACACTATTTTGAGTTATTTTAATTTTTTGTGTGATTATATGATTATTTGTATTCATTCTAACTATCTCGATATATGTAATTTATAAAAAAGTAATCAAAAAAATCATGCCTTTAGAAGTAGAAAATGATATTTTTTGATTTTTTGAAGAGGATAATTTTAATTTAGAGATTTCTGATTTCTATAATTTTGATTTAAATACTGACAATGAAGAAATCAAAGTTACTATAACAAAATACAAAAATATTTATTTAAATGATTCATTTGTTAAACTTCAATTTATAATTAATGAATCAAAGAGATCTTCTAATCCACAAAGATTTTAATATTTTTAATTTCTAAAATAGAAAATGAGAGGTATTTTATGCATGGAATTAGACTTTTAATTAAAAATGCTTTTAAATCATCTATAAGGAATATTTATCAAATAATAGGTTTATCTTCATTGATTTTACTTGTTTCTTTGATAATTTCATTGTTGATTTCAACAGCAAATGCTGTTGTAATTTCAAATGGCAGATTAAATGAAACATCTAATCTAAGAGATGATTTAATTCAAATTTCAGGAAATAGCAGAATTAATTATGATTCAAAAAATAATCCAACACCTGAACAAACAGAAATTTTTGGTAAACTTAATGGAGAAACAAGCCAAGAAATTTTTCAAGAAGCATTGGTTAACTATTTATCAAAAGAAATGAGTTTTGATTGAACTAGAACTGAAGGTAGAACTTTTAGTGATTTAAAAATAGATTCACAAAGTTTATTAATTAAAACTTTAATAAAATTTGGTAATAAAACCCAAGAATTATCTGCAGATAATTTGATAGACACAAATAGTGTAGATAAATTAAATGTTTTTTCGGGAAATTATTTTTCAAGTGATTGAAAACAAGCAAAACATCAAGTTATTTTACAGGGTTCATTTGCCATTAGAAATAATATTAAAATAGGAGATATTATCAGACTTCAAAAAGATTCATATTCAGAATTTTATGGCGACCAATTAAATGTAAACTCAGATTCAAAAATTAACAATTCTTTAGCGCAAAGTTTAAATGGTAGACATTGATATGAAGCATTTGCATCTACAGAATATGCAAATGCTTCATGATTTGAAGTAATAGGTTATGGAGAATCAGCAGATTTTGCTATGCCAATAATAGATGCAACAACACCATTACCAAATATCAAAAAGGATTTGCTTGCATATCTAGCACCTAATGTTTTTGGGTTTGATTCCCAAAATTCAGAAACAAAAGAATTATTATCATATAATCCACGTAATGCTATTTTAACTTTAACTTCTGATAGCGATCGTGAAGTTTATTATTCATTAAAAGCACAAAATAAATCTTCAAATTTTATTGAAGTGTTGCAAAATAGATATAAAGAAATTGCACAAATTTTTACAGATACAAATTTTGTGTTTGCAAATGGTGATTCAAAATATTCATTTAATAATCGAGTTACTATGTTTCATACGGTGACTTTAGCATACAATGTAGTATCTTATGTGCTGTTGTTAATAGTTGTTGCAATATCTGTAGCTACAATTATTTTAATGACTCAAAAATATGTAGAATCTGTGCAAAAACAAATAGGTTGTTTGAAAGCATTGGGATACAAAAAAAGAGAAGTTGTTTCTAACTTTATTGCAATTCCACTGGTGACATCTGGAATAGGTTGTATTTTGGGTTATTCCATTTCATTGGGAATTGGACAACTTGTCCTGTTTGGTTTTCAAGGATATTTTAATATTCATTTTGGTTCAATTAGTTTTAATATTTGATCTTTTGTGAGTTCAATATTATTTACATTTCTGATTATGACAATAATTGCATTTTCTACGGCTTACTTTAATATAAGACACAGTCCACTTGTGTTATTAAAAGGTAGTTATCAAAATGATTCTGCATCAAGTTTTGCTCTTAAAATCAAAAAAATATTGCCACATAAAGGATTTAATGCTAAATTACAAGCAGCTTTAATTTCATCATCATTTGGTAAATTATTGGGAATGACAGTAACGATTTTTCTAGCAACAGTATTAATGTCAGCAACAATTATTGCACCGAAAATGATGTCAGATAATATTAAACAAAATTTTACTGGTTTGGATTATAAAAATGCAGTAGAATATACAACGCCGTTATGAAATAATCCGTTAACTTTCCAAAGAACATATAATCCAAATTACCAAGTCAATAATGCAGCCAATGATGGTTGAGGTTATTTGGATGCTGATCAAAAAAGAAAAGATTCTGTAGCTGTTATACAAAAATCTGAACTTAAAGGATCAAGCGCATATACAGTTGATGCAATTTCAGCTTTACCTTACAATTCAGATCCTTCAAGCATTGAAGTATTTGATGTAAATAAAATTGTAAATGCAATTATGTCTGGTAATTTAAGTAGCGATTTTTATTCATACGATATACCAACAAATGATGCTATGGGTTCGAGTTGATCTAAACTAGCATATATGGGATGAAAAACTTTATCTATTGAATTTTTAAGAAATTTAAATTCTGTTTTGGGAGGATCATTAGCAATTGGAACACTTGCAAAACAATGACCAGATTATGTGGATTTATTAAATAATCTTTCATCAGAAACAAATGAACATAGTTACTTTGCAATTTTATTAGCTTTTTATAAAAATTACTCAAATGGAATTCCGTTATTTGATTATGCAGATACTACAACCACAGTTACTGCAGATAAAATTGCATCAGACTTAGGAACATACTTGCCAAATAAAGATTGAATAACTGATCCATATTTGCAAAAAATATCTATTGAAACAAATGAAAATGGTATAGAATCTAATTTTACTTTCCATGATAGATCTGATAGCGAAATAGATATTAATAAAATAGATGCATCAACATATATTGATACTGAGGATGTAAAAAATATTACAACACAAATATTAAGGTGATTTTGAGGTACGACTTATAAAAAAATCGGAACAATATTATTAAACACAGCTTATTCTCGTGCTCCATATTTTGTGCAACAAAAATTAAAAAATGCAATGCTATTTAATAATCAATATTCATTGTCATTTAATGTTTCTCCATATGATCAAACAATAGATGATTTAGGAACAATGTTAAATGCTTCATATAATTTATCAAATGGATCAGAAAGATCAGTTAAAATATATGGAATAGATGAAAATCAAAAAACAGTTGATTTTAATGGTTTATCAAATAATTTGTTTGAAAAAGATTTAAGTAATGTAATTCCAATAATTATTAATAAAACTGTTCAAAAACAAACTTCTAAAAAAATTGGAGATTCAATTGACATTGACTATTATTATAATGAAATTCAAAAATATGATGATACTTTAAATGAATGACATTCTTCACAATTGACAGATGATTTTACAACTATAAATGATTTAGATACAGCAATTGGATTTGATAATAAAAATATGGTTTCTACATCATATATACCAGAATCTGCAATGGATTATTATTCAATTAATGGTAATTATACAGATGCATTGGTTTCTGGTGTAACTAATGCAAAAGTAGGTGGAAGTGGCATTTCTGCAGCTGGTTCTATTACATCTACAAATAGCTTACCAATTCATGATGATGTGTTGAATGGTAAAATAAAATATACATCAATTAATAAAAATGCAGTGTTCAAAATTGTTGGTGTTCAAGATTCATACGGTAATCCACAAGCATGAATATCTAATGACAATGCAAATATTTTAACAAAATATAATGAGACACAAAAATATGATTATAAACATCTTTTTGTAAAACAATGACAAAACATTTTAGCAAATGCAACAACTTACAATTTAGAAGATGCTGATGGTAATCCATTATTTTCATCAATAGTAAACCTAGAAGGTGATTATCCAGATTATGATACTTTGATTGAAAAAAGTTCAACTGGAAATGTAGATGCACAAAAAATATTAAATTTATTTAATAAAACATATCCTATTTATAATTATAAAAATTCATTGTCTGCTGAAACATACGACATTGATCAAGTAATAAGCACCAATCAAATGTATGGTGATTATTCTGCAATGGGATTAAATGGTGGTTATAATGAAGTTGATGATGGCAGTGGCGGAACTGTAAAACAAGTATATCAAGAAGGATTTGGTCAAGGTGCTATTTCCTTATTGTATCCAATAACACAAGCAAGACAAATTTTAGAACAAATTACAGATATTGTTAATATGGTTATTATTATGTTTTTAATTATCGCGTTAATTGTTTCACTTACAATAATTATGCTTACAACAAACATAATTATTAAAGAAAATGCACAATTTATAGCAACAATGAAAATATTAGGTTATACAGACGTATATATTGTGACACAAATTATTGGTATGTATCTTGTCGGAATAATAATATCGTTTATAATTGGATTTGTTGTTTCTTGATTTACAGTTTTAGGAATGGGCAATTTACTCGCAATGAATTCAAGTTGAGTTTTACCTGTTAATTATTACTGATGATATCCATTCGCTGTATTTGGTATTCTATTAGTGATTTATACATTTACAACCTCAATTGGATGGGTAAGTATTAAAAAAATAAAACCAATTGTAGCATTACAATTTGAAAAATAATTAAATAAAAAGTTGACAACTAATATAGAGTGTCAACTTTTTATTTATATAAATTCACTTAGTTTATTATATTTTGTGAGAATTTTATTTTTAGCGTCTTCATAATTACCGCTTTTTTTCAAATTTTCTTTTCAAATAATTTTTGCTCTTTTTTTGATTGGATTTTTTTTATTTGGATTTGGAATTAATAAACCAATTAGTATTATATAAGATAAGTAATAAAAAAACATTTTCAATGTAGATGGTTTAGGAGCTCGTCAATTATTTCGTTCTTTTTCTCACTGAATATTTGTATTTTTTATAATTTCATTTTGTAAATTAAAAATTGCCAATTTATTTTGCTCCTTTTTAATTGCACTTTTTAAAAATTCCAGAATATAATATTTTTCTAGTAATTCTAAAGAATTTACAAAATCAATTACGTCTAAATTTTTAAAAACAATTTTTTCAGTTATTATTGGATCGTCGTATTTTTCTTCAATCACTATTGGGATTTCTTTTACTGGCATTTGTATCGGTTTAACATTAACATCGTTTATATATTCTGTTTGATTTATTGTATGTTTAATTTCAAGTTTATCTTTTAGTTTATTGATTAAATTTTTATTTGCTTTCGGTCTACTTTTTTTTGTATTGTTCAAAGCGTCACCATTACGCATGACTGGAACATTAGTCGGTATTTTTTCTATATTATTGAATATATGCTTTGGTCCGTCATATTCAAATTGATTATCCAAAACTTTTTCTACATTTGTCTTTACAATTATTTCTTTTTGACTTGTTTCTTTTTTTAATGTCTGAAATTCTAAATAATATTCTTGCGCATTTTCATTAAGTGAATTTATATTGGAACCAATTTTGATAGAGCCAATTTTAGCTAATGCTATTAATTCGTTTTTTGTATTCTTGTTAATCAATAAATTATTAGGTAGTGACTCAAATAAATTCATTACAGTAATTGATTTATTTTTCTTAATGATATTTAAAATTTGATCACTATATATAGTTGTTGCTTGATTATTGAATGATGCAATATTTTTCTTTTGCATTATCTTTGATTGACAAAAGTCACACCAATTTAAAAAATTTTGTTCTCTTGTATCAGATCATCCGCGTATATCCATAAATTAGTTCCTTCTTTTAATTTAAGTTTAATTAATTTAATGTTATCATAAACATAATAAGTTCTTTTAAGTAGGTAATTTTATGAGTGAAAAAAAACAAAATAAAACTAATCCCAAAAATGTAATGCCAAATACCTATGAATCATTGCAAAACGAAATGGAAATTCGTGTTTTAGAGAAATGAAATAAGTTATTTGAGTCAGCTAAATCAAATAAAGAGTCAATGAATGCTGATAGATTTTTCACATTATGAACATCTGTTTACAATTTGGTTCATATGGTTTATTTTCCTTCAGAAGTAAAAAATTTGAAACGTTTTTTAGATCCTGAAATTTTTGTAAACAAATATATTCTGGAAGGTAGATATATTCCCTGACTGCAAGATATCCAAGAAACTATTGAAAATTTAAAAGAATCGTTTTTGTTTTTCTTGCGAGATCGCAGAGTTGACAATTTGAAAACCAGATGAAGCAGACAATTTATTTGATATATGAAAGAAAATATTGATGGCATGTTTTCAATTTATAATATGCCAAATATGATACATGGGATTTATTCAACTTCTAAATTTTTGGCAATAAATGGTGAAATAGAATTATCTTGACAAATTTTGCGTTGATATTTAATTAAATTTCAACATATTATTTCAAATGAAATTGAGCAATTTGAAATGCTACTTGATGGATATGAAGATGAAAAAACAAAAATGATGTTTATAGAGCAAATTTGACGTATATATGTTGCTAATTCTGCATTTTTTTTGGACTCTGTTGATACAAAATGAAAAACTTCATTAAGAAATGAATTTATTTATGAATATGGAATTTTTACATCACAATATCTAGAATTACATTATAAAGCTTCTCAAGAATCAATTTTGTTACAGAGAAATTGAATGTCAGTATCTATTGCTTCGCATGAATATTTTATGAATAGAATAGAATCGTATGAACCAGATATTAATTCTCCGATTTTAAGACACTATTTAATTTGAACAGCATCAGAGATTATTCCAGCATTAATGGAATTTCCTTTTCAAGACGATGATATTACAGCTATGCAATTTGAAGTATATTATTTGACAAAATTAAAAGATCTATCAAATGATTTAGATATGGTAAATGATGTTTTTGCACAATTTAATTTATACGGTGGATTTAGATCTAATTTATTTGAGATTTTTAATTTTGTTATTAAAAAAGATTTGCGTACCTTATTTAGACAACCAGATACAACTAATTTCATTTCTAAAAATAAATCATTGAAAAAAGCGCTCAAGGAACTTGCGTATGAGAAAAATCAGTCTTTGAAATCACAAAAACCACTTTCTTTTGAAGGTTCGATAGAAGTTTCAACATACAGCAATGAATTAATTAAAGAAACTGATGCTTTAGAAAATTTTGATGCAGTTAGAAATGAACAAGCTCATAAAGGTCATTTTATACCTAATTCAATGATTAGCGACATTAAAGATATTATTTCAGATGTTGTAACAGACTTTAATTCACAAATTCTTGAAAATCCAGAAAAACCCGCAACACCAATTGATCTAAATCAACAAGTTAAATTAAATATAAATGATAAAAGAGATGATGTTTTAATTAATGAAATGTTTTGAGAAAATGAACACAAAAAATTTGGTGATAAACTTAAAGAAATAAACTTAAATAAAATAAATCAACAAAAAGTTGAAATAATTAAAGATGCACAAGCACAAGCGATGATAGACTCTGCAAAAGCTAGAATGGCTCATTTACGTGGTGAAAGCTTTGATTCAAATCAACTGTCAAAACAACCAGGACAAATTAAACTACCATCATCACTAATGAACGCAGAAGTTATTGGTTTTAATAGACCATTACGTAAAAATTTCAATTCTAACGAGGCAGATTTATTAAGTTCTGCTATTTCAGATATTAAATCAGATCCAATTAGACATGCGGGTGTTCAAATTCAAAATGTTGAAGGCCAATTTAGTGATGACTCAGAAAAAAAATCAGATATGAAAAATAGATTAAAAGAAATTAAAAATAGAATGAAACAAAACAAAAAACAAAATAATGAAGAATAATTTTTGTAAATTTATTTTTAATGTTTTTTATAGTAAGACAATTATCTAAATAATTTCAATAATGTTATAATTCACCTATGCATTTTTAAAAAATAAGGAGAGTGATATTATGAAAAAATTATTAAGTTTATTTGGGGTTATTGGTTTTATTATTCCATCAGGAATTACATTAGTTTCTTGTAGTGATAATAACACAGGTGAATCAAATGATATAAACTTGTATGCTGGAGATATTATGGAAGTTAATATAAAAATTGATGAACAAGATAGCGTTTTATATAAAATTCTTAATTTTGATAGAATTAAAGATTTTTTGCCATTCAGATTTACTAGTGAAAGTGAAAATGTCAATATAAGTTTTAATGAAAAAGCAGAAACAATTCAATTGTCAGTTGTTGATGACACTGTGAAGCTAGAACCTACAAAAATTTTTATTGCAGAAATGTGGATATTTGCTTACATGAAATAGACATACATATTTTTTGATGAATATTTTTATTTTTTTGTTCAATTAATCTTTTACTGTTTATTTTTACTGATAAAAATGGTATTATATTAGTGAGTGTGTACCTTTTGGTTTAATTTGCATTTTTGCAAGCAACTCAGCAAAGCGTCGTTGGGCGCTTTTTTTGTCGAAAATAAAAGGTGTTCAAATGAACACCGTTTGTTTTTAAAATGGGGCGTATAATGGGAATCGAACCCACGCATGCTAGGACCACAACCTAGAGTGTTAACCACTTCACCATATACGCCATATTTTTGCACTTATTAAAATAATAAGACATAATTTATTATAACAAAACATAAATAAAAATTGTTTTATTTTTATTTTTTTTGATATACTCATAGAGGCTGATTTTTATTGTGGCAGATAAGTATTTATATAATTACTTATCGTTTGAACCACAGCGAGAACAATTACTAGGAGGTGTTGCCCGTGGCTAAAAGAATCACACGTATTGCAAAGTTAGAATTTATGGCTATGCAAGCTAAACCGGGAGCTGAATTGGCGTCGTTAGGAATTAACATGCCTCAGTTTACACAACAATTTAATGATGCCACCAAAGATCGTGCTGGAACTGTAGTTCCTGTTGTGATCACAGCATACGATGATAAATCGTTTGATTTTGTATTAAAAACTACACCAGCAGCTTTTTTATTGAAAAAAGCTGCCGGAATTGAAAAGGGTGCTAAAAAAACTGGGTCTGAAACAGTTGCAACCATTTCTGAAGATAAAATAAGAGAAATTGCAGAATATAAAATGGAAGATTTAAATGCAAATACTATAGAAGCTGCAATGCGTATAATTGAAGGAACTGCAAAAAATATGGGAATCAAAGTAACAAATGGAGGCAAAGAGTAATGCCAAAATTTGGGAAGAAATATAAAACTGCTGCTTCTAAAATTGATCGCAAAACTGCTCATCCAGCATTAAATGCATTAAATCTTGCAAAAGAATCATCAGTAACTAAATTTGATTCTACAGTTGAAATTGCGTTTAATTTAAATGTTGATCCAAGACATGCAGATCAACAAATTCGCGGGGCGCTTGTTTTACCTGCCGGAACAGGCAAAAAACAAAAAGTTCTGGTTTTAACTAAAATTAAAGCCGCAGATGCTAAAACTGCTGGTGCAGACTTTGTTGGAGATACAGATATTATTAATAAAATTCAAAAAGAAAATTGATTTGATTTTGATGTCATCGTAGCTACACCAGAAATGATGGCTGAACTAGGTAAAATTGGTAAAATTTTGGGACCTAAAGGATTAATGCCAAACCCTAAAACAGGAACAGTGACAACAGATGTTGTAAAAGCATTAGAAGAAATCAAAAAAGGTAAAATTGAATACAAAACTGATAAAGAAGGAAATGTACATGCAATTTTAGGTAAAGCTTCATTTGCGGTTGAAAAATTACATGAAAATTATTTGGCTATTTTAGATGCAATTAAAAAAGCTAAACCTCAAGCTGTTAAAGGAGCGTATATTAAAAATATTGCTATTTCAACAACAATGGGGCCAGGAATTAAAGTATTAATAGAAAACTAAAATTTAAAAAAACACCATTATTGGTGTTTTTATTAATTCATAATTGAAAATATGTTTATTTTGTTTTATAATTTATTTGCTGAAAAAAAATTGTATAAAATTATTAGTTTTTTAATAAATACTAATTATTGCTTAAAATTTTTAGAAATGAAAAATGGAGATATTGGTTATGTCAAATAAAGATCATGTTGAAATAAATGAACAGAGAGATAAGTTCAAAAAAAATCATAGGGATATTATTTCTTGAAATTCAAAGCAAAAAATCAAAATTTTAGATAAACGTATAGAAGATTTAAAACAATATGACTATTCATCGTTGAACGAAAAATCTCATTCATTTGGTGAAGAAGCTTTTACTAATGTTTTTATTGTAGCTTCTGAAAAAGCATTATCTAGACCGATGAAAGCACTAATAGGTGGTTTTTTGGGTGGGTTCTTTGTTGCGATTGGTTATATTGCTTGTATATATGCGCTAAGAGGAATAACAAATTCCGGAATAAAATCCATAATTTTTGGGGCTGTTTTCCCAATAGCAATTTTATTAATAACTTTTATTGGTGGAGGTTTATTTACTTCAAATGCGATAGGTTTTTTGCCTGTTTCATTAGGTAATGTTCCAGCTGGAAGTTATATGCGTTCATTATTTTTAGTTTTGATAGGTAATTTTTTAGGAACGTTTGTAGGAGCTTCAATTATTTTTATAGCTGAATTATTGCCATCTTATGAAACATATTTTTCAAGTGTTGGAAGTTACACAGATACATATGGTGGAGTTGTTATAAATTTATTTGCTCATAAAGCAGCTGAATTTGGAATGATGGTCGATGGCAATATGGTTAATGCGACGCCAATGGTATTTTTTAAAATTTTTATGTCTAATCTTGCATCCGGGATATTTTGTAATATTTTAGTTGCAGCAACATTATGATTTACATTTGCAACAAAAAATGCTGCTGCTGTTATTCTGCTATTGTGTATAGACATTTTTGCATTTGCTATTTCAGGATTTGCACATGTTGTCGCAAATGGATTTATATTTTTTATGGGTATGTTAATGAGTGGCATGACAGTTAATACGGGAACTGGTACGTTAGAAATAACATCTTTAGCAGTATTTTATTTCTTAATTGCTAATTTATTACCTGCTATGATTGGAAATTTATTTGGTGGCGGAGTTATGCTTCCATTTATGGCTTATGGAATGTATGGTAGACGTGTTCGTTTAACATCTAAAAAAATGAAATTAGAATTTTATGTTTCAATACGTGAAGAAATAATAAAACACGAGGAATATTACAAAGAACTTACAGATAGTAGCAAAGAAAAAGATCCAGTAAAATTGGCAAAAATGCAAATTGAAAAAGCAAAAACAGATTTCAAAGAATCAAAGGATCTTTCAAAATCATGAAAAACATCAGCCGTTCAACATTTACGTGCTTCTAGAGCTGAATATAAATTAGTAATTAAACAGTCTAGACAAGATAAAAAATACATAAAAATTGAAAAAAAATCTAAATCAAATAAAAAATAAAACCTGCAAAATATATTTGTAGGTTTTATTTTTTATTTTTTAAAATTATTTTAATTTTTTAAATAGGGAGTATAATAAAAAATGAATTTTTGTTGAAATAATATCTTTATTATAAACAAGATATTTTTTTAGAATTTTTAAATAAATAGTAGGAGAAAATATCATATGGTTCAAAGTAATTATCTTGTGAGATTGAAGGATATAAGCAAAATTTTTAGTGCGTCAAATTTTGTTATGTTAAATCTAAATTTAAATATAAAAGAACATGAAATTATTGCACTTATAGGGCCAAATGGTGGTGGGAAAACATTATTATCTAATATAATTGCCGGAAGAGTTGAAAAATCATCCGGAACTTTGACATATAATTTTAATGTTGATGATCCAAGAATGGCAATTGGTGTTTCATCATCTGATCAAACATGACCTAATGGATTCTATGTAAAAGATGTTGTTAAATTATATGTATCTATGTATGACGTTCAAGATAAATTATGACTATCAAAAATAGAGACAATTTTTCAGGTTCGACAAATTGTAGATTTACCTTGTTCTAAATTATCGCTTATTCAAAGACAACTTTTTAGTTTATTTTTATCTTTAATTCATAAACCTCAAGTTTTGATTGTATCAGAGATATCTTCAAATTGAGGTTATGAGCTTAGAAATATGGTAGCTGACTTTATAAAAAATTATTCAAATTCAGGATCTCGATGTGTAATTATTGTAAATCCGGAAATGACTATAATGAGAAATATTGCTACTAGAGTTATTTATTTAAAGTCTGGAAAAATTATGGAAGATGATTTACATGAAGATATTTCTAAAAATTATGAAAATTATGAATATTATATAAATGCTTTGGCTACCAAATACGAAAAGAAAATAAAGTCAAAATTAGATATAAAAATTGAAAAAATTATTAATGATTTTTCTAATAATTTTAATTCCTTTAAAAAAGAAGTTTTTTCTTATGAAAATGTAAAACAATTATCAAAACATGCCATAAAAAGATTAAAACAAATAATGTATTGTTCATTAGTTTTAAAAGAACAATTGATTTTATTTGGTTATAATCCAACAGATAAAAGTACATTACAAACTGTTGTAAAATTTACAAAAGAATTAATTCATAATTTAAATAATTTACATTTAAGTGTTTCAAGAAAGAATCTAATTTTAGTTAATATAGATAAAAATCTAAATAAATATAAAAAATATGTAATTAATAATTTTTATGAGGGAATTGTTTCTAAAAAGCAAAATAAGCAATCAATAATTTCAATTAAATCTTATTTGAGAGAAAAAAGATTATTATCAAAGTGAAAAAAAATTTTAATAAAAGAACAAATATCATTGTATCATTCTATTTCTGAGGCTGAAAAAAATGAAATTGCGTAATCGAAATATAACAGCCATATTAAGAATGTATGTTTTATTGTTTAAAAATTATTTTTCATCTGCGATGAATATTACTGTAGGAATTATTTTGACTTCAATAATTTTAGTCACATGATTATTTTTTAAAACTTCAGAATATGCAGTGATTGATCCGTATATTTTAGCATCTTGTTTAGCCATTAATGTATTGAGAAATTCGCAACATATTTTATCTGTAACAATTACTGGTTGAAAAACAAAAAAATTGTTTCACAATCTTTCAAATGCACCGATCTCAAGAGGAGTTATTTTCTTTTCGATTTTATCGTTTAATTATGTTTTAACTTTTTTAATTTCATTACAATTATTTGGATTGGGAATGTTATTTTCTTCACAAAGAGAAATTTTATCAGGTGTAAATTGAGGTTATTTTATCTTGGGTTATGTTATGTTAACTATTATGGCAACAACTTTATGTATGGCAATAATTTTTACATGCTCTGCAGAATTATCAAACACAATTAATTGTGCATCATATTTTATTTGTATGTATTTATTGGGACTTGGAATTCCTTGAAATCAAATTGCACAAATTCATTTTCTAAATTTTATTTTATATTTAATACCACATCGATACTTCATAAATATAATGCAAGCAGCCTGAATAAATGACACGAAATTTACAAACTTTCAAGGTGATGGCATAATTTTCAAATCTATTTCATATAATGGAAATATAATTATCCCTATTGTTGTGGGGATAATATTTATTGTTATTTTTGCAATTTATTCTATTATAAAAATAAGAATCTTTACACAACTTTCACATACTGTTGTTTCAAATAATTATCAATTAACAATGAGAAATAATATTTATATGATTAAAAATGCACAATCATATGGTGAGTTAAAAAAAATAGTTGATAATCTTAAGCTACTTAATAATGAAAATGATAATAATTATCAACTCATTGAAAAACATAAGAAATTTAGAAATAAAAGAGAAAAACATGAAAGGAAATTAAGAAAATAATATGCAAAAGACATTATCTCAAAGAATAAAACTTAATTTTAGAGTTATTGGTATTTTATACAAAATATATTTGAAAAATTTTTTTACAGATTCAATGAATGTGTTTTTAGGTATTATTGTAGCTGCATATACCATTATATGTTGAGCGTTATTTAAAACTGGTGATCCATATATAATAGTTTCTGGACTTGCAATTACAATCATTCGAGATGGAATGTATACTTTTATTCGTTCTATTATTGTTTTTAAAAATACTCAATATCTACAAAACATGAGAAATATACAAAAAAATAATAGTATATTGATTTTTTCATTGACCTCTTTTAATTTTCTCTTTTGTCTTTTGCTTGTCATTGTTTTTTGAGGAATAGGTTTAATTATTTTACCAGAAGGTATTTTATATTTTACAATAATAAATTGACCAGCATTATTATCAGGTTTCTTTTTGTGTTGGGTTTTATCTTTTTTAATTGCAATTACATTATATTTGTATATTAAGAATAATTTTTTAATGCAAACAATTGGATTATTTATTTATTTTTTATCTATGTATTTTTTAGGTCTTGCATTTCCATATCATGTCATATTAACTTTTGAATGGGCAGATATTTTTACCTATTTTTTGCCTCATAGAGCGATTATTAATTTTATACAAGCTGCATATGTAAATGCAATGAGTTTCCATTATGTTTTCACAGCAATAGATAATTCCGGTTGAACTATTGATTTTGGGTGAGGCAATCACTGGTGACTTGCAATAATTGCCACTTTAGCTTGAATTTTATTTTTTAGTATCTTAATTTTTATTAAGCAACATAAACAATTTTCTGCATTTTTTATCTATTATAAAGGTTACTCTTCATTAAATTCTGAACAAAAGGAGCAAATCATGCGTTTATCAATGTCGACTTCAATGGATAACTTAAAAAATAATTGTAGTAAAGAAATTAAAAATAAGTATATGAGAAATAAAAATTTTAAAAAAGATTCTATTAATAATGAAGAATAAATATATTATTATAGTGTAAAGGAAATAAATATATGAAGTGATGATTTTCAGATTATGATGGTACGATTAACATTAACCATGACGAAAATATTGATATCAAAGATTTGAATTTTATAAATAAATGAATAAAAGATGAGAATGAATTTATAATAGCATCAGGACGAATGTTTAATGAAACAAAAAAAAATTTACAAAGATCAAAATTATCATATAAATACATAATTTCCGCAAACGGGGCTTCTATATATGACTCAAACGATCAATTGATTTACGAAAAGTCAATTGAAATGAAAGACCGACAAAGAATTTTAGATGTGGTTTCAAAGTATAAAAATAAATTTGCTTTGGCAATTTGTGTTGGAGATAAAAGAATTTCTTGACACAATGCAAAAATACCAACATTAGATGCAATTCCAATGTTTAAAGAATATATACCAAGATTAAATCAAGATGAAATAATCAAAAAATTAATGCTTAATGAACCACGAGTTAATTTAGTTTATTTATATGGTGAAGAACAAATATTACTGAATTTTTTATCAGAAATTAGAAAATTATTACCAGAATTAACTATTTTAAGAACTCATAATAATGTCGTTGAAATAATGCATAATGATGTTTCTAAAGGTAAAGCAGTTAAATGATTTGTTAATAATTACGATATAACACCAGATGATGTTTTTGTGTCTGGCGATGGCGAAAATGATATAGAAATGCTCGCAACTTTTTCTAATTCCTTTGCAATGAAAGTTTCACAACCGGGTGTTCATGAAGCTGCAAATTCAATTATTAATCACGTATATGAAATAGAGAACTATTTAAAATAGTATTAAATACAATAGATTTTTTAATACTTTTTGTGTTAATATAAATGACGGACAATATAAATAGCTATTGTTAGGAAAGGGAGGTTTTAAAATGCCAAGACAAGAAATACATCCACAATATTTTGACGCAAAATTTGTTTGCACAACTTGCAATAATGAATTTATATGCGGTACAACAAAAGGTGAAGAAGTTAGAATTGATACTTGTTCTAATTGTCATCCATTTTATACTGGAACACAAACATTTGCAAACGCAGCTGGTCGTGTTGAAAGATTTAATTCAAAATTCAATAAAAAAGATCAAACTAATGCTAAAGCAAAAGCTGATTCTGACAAACAAAAAGCTTTGAATGATAAATCAAAATAATTTTAGCTATAAATTAAAATATTTAATTCTGGAAAATCGTTAGAATGATTTTCCATTTTTTATTTACATTAAAAAATCTAAGTTATAATAAATTTAAATGTCATAGAAAAAGGAGTTTTAAAATGAGTATAAAATTAAACAAAGCAACCTTTTTGAACAAAAAATTAAAATTGCAGGAAGTGACATTTAAAGTAGATAAATCAGAAATTTCAAATGTAGTAATAAATGATAAGATAAAATTTAAACAATTCAAAAATATTTTGCTAGGTAAATATCCATTAGAGCAATCCAATTTCTATTTAAATAATTATGAAGTGGCAAGTAAGCGAATGATAAATCAAACTTTGGCAGTTATAGGTAAATCCAATTTTTTAAGCTCTCTATTTCCGATTAGAATTTCGTTATTTTTCAATTTATTATTTAATTTAGATTTTATAAAACAAGCTAAAACGGCAATTTATTCTGCAAAATATGATTATTTATCGTACAAAACAACTAATAATAACAAAACAGATATTGAAATGCGAAATGCTGTGTATGGAAAAGTACAAAGTTTTATTGATTCATCTGTTAATATTGAAAGAAAATGATTAGATGAATTTTCGTTTCTTATGAATAAATTTATTGATGATCAAACAAATAAACATTATAAAAATTTTAAACCATATTTAAGCAAACTTATTAATGAATATTCAAAATTAAAAGAAGATACTAGAAATTCATCGCTTATGGTTACATATTTGCAATCATTAAGGGATAAAGTTTTTTCTTTTATTGAATTAAGATTTACCTGTACATGTGAATATAATGCAAAGCATTCAAATGATCAAGAAATTAAAAAATTAGCAAAATTTTTGAATTTTAATCAACACATTTTTTTAATTAGAAAACATTTAAAATTGATAGATATAGAAGTAAATCAATTAAAAAGAAAAATTGCTCAAAAAAGAATTATTTTGAAATTAATGAAAAGAGCTGTTTATTCAAAAGTCACTTCATTATATGATGTTAATGATAATAAAAATAGAAAAGAAATTTGGAAAGAATTTTTAAAAGAGGATGAATGAAAAAAACTCAAAGATGATCAATATTTTGAATTTAGAAAAAAACAAGAAAATATGTTTTTCAGAATTTTGCCAGATGAAGCTAATATAATTAGAGGAAAAATTATAGAAATAATGCATGCGTATCATAATAAAGTTTTTTCAAATCAACTTGAAAATAAAGATTTAAATGAATATAAAAAAACCAAATTAGAATTAAAAAAAAGAAAAACTTCATTATTTAAATATGCAAATACATACATTCAAAATATTTTTGAATCTTTAGATATTCATGTTAATTGATTTACTACAAAAACTAAATTTTCCGGAATAGATCATATTTATTTGAAATTAATTAATTCATTGAACAAAAATAAAAATAACATAGTTTTTGAAAATATAATATCTAACCTGTCATTATCAGATTATGATAATTTTTTAAACTCCCTGAATTTAGTTTTTAGTTTTTTCCCAAATACATCAATAGTTTTTCTATCAAAAAAAATATCAAATGCTACTAATTTAAAAAACAATTTATATCTAGATAATCAAGATAAAATTGAGTCAACAGATTTCGAAAAATTAATTGAAATAAATTATGAAAAATATTTAAAAGATTATTTTATGACATTTAATAGACTTTCATATAAACAAATAGATGATAATAATATTTTGACTGCATTTGGTAAAATGAATGTGAAATTACAAAAAATTAATAATGAGGGAACATATTTTCTAAATCCATTTAAAATTTTTTTAGATAAAAAAAATTTAGGTAAAAATTTTGTAGAAGTTAATGTTCAAATTAAAAAAGATAAAGTTTTCAAAGATAATAATATGCGTTTTGGATTAGCAAAAAATGGCTCTAAATTTATTTTTTATTCGTCAGATAATTTAAAATTGGAAAGTAAACAGTTATTATATATACAAGAAGAATCAATTATTGATAATATTTAATAGAGAGAGATTAAAAGATATGATATTAAATGAACAAGTTGAATTAGAAATTAAAGATGCAAAGTATATTATAATTGCAAAACATCAATCACCGGATTGAGATGCATTTGGCTCTTCATTGGGGTTGTATCATTTAATTAAAGATAATTTTCCAAATAAAGAAATTTTTTTAGTAGGTGAACCAGATGAATATAATCTAGATTTATGAAGCAAAAATTTGGATATAAATATTGTGAAAGAATCACTTCTTATTACAGTTGATACAGCAAATATTGAAAGAGTTGACTTTGACCAAAAAAAATATGTAAGTAAAATTATCAAAATAGATCATCACATTGTTTACGAAAATAATTTTGGTAATTATAATTTGGTTTTGGAAAATACGATTGCATGTTGTGAAGTAATAACACTTTTTGCTTTAGATAGGAAATGAAAAATATCTCAAATTGCTGCAAGGAATTTGTATAAAGGTTTAATAACTGATTCAAATAGATTTATGTATGAAGGAACTTCATCATCTACTTTTTTTGTAGCAGCAACTCTAAAAGAAACGGGAATTAATATTCAAGAGATATATTCTGAATTGTATATGAGAAGTTTCCAATGCGCAAAATGAAATGCTCATGTTTTACTGAATTCTATTTTGAGTAATGGAATTATATATTATGTTGCAACAAATGATGAACATCTTGAATGAGTTAATGATGATTTAAAATTTGAACAATGAAAGTCTGTTGTGGATGTTTTTAATAATATAAAAGAAGTTAAAATATGAATGCTTATTTATCCAAAAGATGATGGTACATTTGGTGTTTCTTTAAGATCAAATAAATATTCAATTGTCGAAGTTGCCAATAAATTTAATGGCGGCGGTCATAGATTAGCATCGGGTGCAAAAATAAAAAACTTAGATGAAATACCTGCCATATTAAATGAATTGCATAAAATAATTAATGAAGGAGAAAGAAAATAATGATTCCAAAAGTTAATTATCAACAATTTGGTTGAATTGAATTAATTACAGGATGTATGTTTGCAGGAAAAACTGAAGAATTTATTAAGCGTTTGAAAAGACATCATTTTGCAAAACGTCAAATTGTTGTATTTAAAACCATAATTGATAATAGATATTCGGATGAAGAAATATTTTCGCATTCTGGAATGAGTATTAAAGCTCATGTAGTTCAAACATCAGATGATGTAAAAAGAGTAATTGAAGAATATCAACAAAAATCTATTGAGATAGATGTTGTGGGAATAGATGAAGTTCAATTTTTTGATAAAGGTCTTGTTTCTATTTGTCAAAATTTGGCAGATCAAGGCATGATTGTAATTACAACTGGTTTAGATAAAGATTATCGCAATGAGCCATTTCAAAATGTGGATGAATTATTAATTTATGCCGAAAAAGTGGATAAATTGCAAGCGGTATGTCGTGTTTGTGGGCAAGATGCAAATAGGACACAAAGAATTGTTAATGGGAAGCCAGCCAAAAAAGATGAACCATTAATTATTGTTTCTGGAGAAGAACAATATGAAGCAAGGTGTCGTTTTCACTATCAAAAACCTATGTAATAATTATTAAGTATTTTAAAATTCAATGTTAATTATGTTAAAATTTCTCATATATTAGCTATTTAAAATTTAGTATAAATTTGTGAAAGAGAATTGATAATATGAATATAAAAACAAGAGAAGCGTTAGAGGCGATGCAAACTAGATTTGAACAAATCAACACTGAATTGCAAAAAGAAACTGTAATTAAAGATATCAAACAATTAATGGAATTAAGTAAAGAACATTCAAATTTAGAAGATGCAGTAAATAAATATAATGAATATAAAATTTTTGAACAACAAGTAAGTGATGCAAAAGAGATATTGGAAACTGAAAAAGCAAAAGATATGTTAGATTTAGCAAAAGCAGAATTAGACGAAGCTACAAATCAATTATTAATTTTAGAAGAACAAATTAATTTTATTTTAATGCCAAAAGATCCAAATGATGACAAAAACGTAATTGTTGAAATTCGTGGTGCAGCCGGTGGTGATGAAGCAAATATTTTTGCTGGTGATTTGTTTAGAATGTATATGCGTTATGCAGAAAGACAAAAGTGGAAAATAGAAATATTAGAAGCGACTCCAGCAGAATTTGGAGGATACACAAACTTATCATTTACAATTAGAGGTGATAAGGTTTATTCAAAATTGAAATTTGAATCTGGATCACATCGAGTACAACGTGTACCTAAAACTGAATCAAAAGGACGTATACAAACTTCAACAGCTACTGTTGCTGTACTTCCGGAGGTATCCGATGTTGAAGTAGATATTAAACAATCTGATTTGAGAATAGATACATATAGATCATCTGGAGCTGGTGGTCAGCATGTAAATACAACAGATTCTGCAGTGAGAATTACACATTTGCCAACAGGTATAGTTGCAGCATCACAAGATGGAAGATCTCAACATGATAATAAAGATTTAGCAATGACAATGTTAAGAGCAAAAATATATGAATCAGAATTAGAAAAACAACAATCAGAAACAACTTCAATGAGAAAAAATGCAGTTGGTACTGGTGCACGATCTGAAAAAATTAGAACATATAATTATCCACAAAACAGAGTCACAGATCATCGTGTTAATTTAACTTTAAATAAATTGGATCAAGTTATGGATGGAGCGATTGATGAAATAATAATAGCATTAATAAATGAAGAACAAAGAGAATTAGTTTCACAACATTTAGAATAAAGTTAATTGGAAAGAATGTTTATAGCCTATGAATATTTCAGAAGCATTAGATAATGCTAGAAAAACAATAATCAAAAAAAAGAAAAAATTAATATGAAGAGATATTTTTGAAATTTTATCAGAAGTAACTAAATTAGAAATAAATAAAATTCATTTATATTCCGATGAATTTTTATTATCAATTGATGAAGTAAAAAAATTTAATGAAATGATTAAAAGTTATTGTAACAATGTACCGCTATCGTATATTATTAAACGTCGCTCTTTTTTTGGTATAAATTTTTATGTAGATGAAAGAGTTTTAATTCCACGTTTTGAGACTGAAATACTTGTTTCAAATGTACTTGAATTTATAAATTTATTTAAGAATAAATATCCAAATGATAGAATAAAACTTTTTGATATATGTACAGGTTCTGGCGTTATTGGTCTTTCAATTAAAAAAAATATTTCTGATATCGATCTATATCTTTCTGACATATCTGTCGATGCTTTAGAGGTTGCAAAAATAAATTCGAATCTTTTATCTATTTATGGTTTATTTATTTATCAAGGAAATTTCATTGATCCTTTTTTAAAAAATAATTTAAGAGCAAATATAATTACAATAAATCCGCCATATATTTCTCATGCAGATAAAAATTTATCTAACGATGTTTTTTTAAATGAGCCGCGCGTATCTTTATTTGCAGAAGATGATGGGTTATTTTTCTACAAAAATTTATTACAAAATTATACAAGAATTGTTGATATTGATAAATATTTTTATATTATTATTGAATTTGGTTTTCAACAAAAAAAAGAAATTGAAAAATTATGTTCTCAATATATCAAAAATAATAGCTACAAATTTATAAAAGATTATTCAAATAATTGAAGATTCTTAATTTTGACAAATTTTTAATTTAAAACTACTTCATTTATAAATCAAGTAGTTTTATTTTTAATTAAGCAATAATTTAAATTCAGATTTGAATGTGATAAACTAATTTCGAAATATTGCGAGGTGTTTTGTATGAAAATGATGACACAAGAACAAATAAATATTGCAATAAAACAGTTAAAAAATAATGAATTAATAATATTACCGACAGATACTATATATGGTATATCTGCAATTTTTACAGATAAAAATAAAATAAAAATAAACAATTTAAAAAAAAGTGATTTAAATAAGCCATTAATAATTTTAGTTTCTTCTTTAATAGATGCAAAAAAAATAATAGATTTGAACGATTTGATTATTGATAAATTAACTTCATCAAAACCAACCACTGTTATTGCAAAAGCAAAACATACATCTGAAAATATTGGTATAAGAATTGTAAATAGAAATGATATAAAAAAAATCATAAAAGAGGTTGGACCAATTTTTTCAACATCTGTAAATGTTTCTGGAAATCATTTTTTATTTGAAGAAATTGATTTAAATAATTTTTCAAGTGAAATAAAAAATGTATTTTGAGTAGGAAATTTAGACAGAAACCCATCGCAAATTTATGAAATAATTACTAATTCTAAAAAAAGATAAATATATTATAATACACAATTGAAAATAGCATTGCAATAGTAAATTGAAAAAAACTGATATTTTATGATATAATTATAGTGTTAAATTGGTATAAAAAGGGGCGATTAGATTATGAATTTAAATCCTTATGAGCGTATAAAAAAAGAACGTGAAGATAAAAATCGAGCTAAACGTCAAGAAGAATTATCAAAACAAATTTTTAATAATTTTGATTATTCAAATAACAACATAAATAGTAATGTTAATTTAACGAGAAATCCACAAATTAATCAAACATCAACATCAATACCAATAAATCAAGTTTCAAATATTTCTCAATCACCAAATTTTATTAAAAATATTAAAAGCGGTGAATCTGTATTGCAATTTTTTGGTATTTTTGGAGATTATAAAGTTGTTAAAAATATGATTGCAACTATATTAAATCAAATGAGGGATGTTAATACTATTGTAATTAAGATAAAAAGAGTATTTTTATATTCAACGCCGTATTTATTTTTTTTAAAACAAATAATAAATTCTTTACCAATTGTTTCTTTAGAAGACAAAAGAGTTTTATGAGCAAGGGTTTCAATATTCTTATCTGTAACAGAATATGGTAAATCAGAGAGCGACTACATGTACAAATTATCTGAGTCATTAAATTTCGATGATCCAATAATTATGATAAGAAATGAATTTAAAGATATCTTTAATGCGTATTCAATAAAAGCACCAATTTGCATAATTCTGGATGATTTTAGAGGAATAAACTACGAAGAAACAACTAAAATAATAAATTTAACAACGTCCTTATTTTCAACGATAACAAATATGAAATTTATTATAGATATGAATATTCCAACAATACAATCTTATTTTAATATAAATGGTGGTTCATATGATAATTGACTGTCTTTGTTTGATGAAGTGTTGAATGATTCGAATATTTTAAAAAAAATGGAAAATACTCAAGTAACAACATCAAAAATACCTGATTTTTTGGAACCTAATAAATTCAATTCTGCTAATTTATCGAGCAATTTGACTGATAAATTAAATACCAATTTAGATAATTTACAAACTTACAAATCAACTGCTACAGATTATAATTCAGATAACTTTGATTTTTCACATTTCGATCCCGAGGGTATGAAAAATTGAAATGAGGCAACTGATGATAATACTGTAAGAATTACGTGAGCAAAACCAACGAATCAAAATTCACAAATACAATCACAGCAATTTAATAATAATTATGAAAATGGTACTGAAAATTCGAATTATACAGACAGTATTTATAGACAAACTAATAGTTTTTCTGGCTCGAAACCTTCCCAAATGTCAAATTTTGAAGATAAAATTTCAACGGATAATTTCAATAATAATTATCAAATGAATGATGGTTTTTTACCAGAACAACTCAAAGGAAGAAAAATTTTAATAAACCAACAAAGACAAAATAATAACATTAATGATAATTATTTGTCTGTACCAAATAGTTGGTCAAATATGAAATAAGTTTTATATACAAAATAATAAAATGATTAGGAGGATTTATTATGTTTATGACTTTAGCAATTATTTCTTGAATTTTAATTTTAATAGGTGGTTTAATTCAAGCGTTTTTTGGAGTATGTGGTCTGTTACCTGAAATAGCCCAATACGTGCCAAAACAAATTACCGATTTTATGAATACTCAATATTTAGGATCTGCCGATTTAAATAATAGTGTAGTCAATGGTGATCCTATTATAGCATCGTATATTGTGCCTATTTTATTACTTGTGTTTAGTGTAATAGTTATAATATTAGCTATTATTGAATTTTCAAGACTAAGAAAACGTCAAAAAATTTCGAAACCATTAGTAAAATTAATTCTAGTTGCAATAATTGTAGCTTCATTGATTTATGGTTTAGGAGAAGTTTTAATTTTAGCAATATTCTGTTTGATTGCATTGGTATTGTTAGAAGTAATTTTGTTTGATACAGAAGCATTAAACAATTATGCAGAAGAAAGAAATTTAATTACCATTTATCGAGAAGAACGCAAATTTGAACGTGAAATTTCTAAAGAAGGAAAAGTACGTTGAGGACGTGGAACAGGGTTTACAAATAGTAAAAAATATGCCGGACCAAAATGGGAAAGCAAACACAAATGATAGTTTAACTTCATTTCCTGTTGAAAATGAAGTAATAGATTTACATAACGAGAGAAAATACCCATTTAATGATGTTGTAGGTATCGAAAAGGGTAGAGGTGTAGATTTCTTAGAAAATTTAGATATATCTAGTGATATGACAGACATAAATCAAGTTGAAACTAGAGGTATCAAAGCAGACAATATTTCATATAATCAATTGGAACAGGAAATTGAAAACTATCAGAATAAATTAAAAGAGGAAGAAGCCCTTTCCGCACAAAATTCATCATTAAATGAAAATATTAACGATTTTAATGAAAATACAGAAGAATCAATTAATTTTATTGATAATCCAGCAAATGTTCACAATAAACATTTTGCAAAAATTTATAAAGAATATTTGAAAAAATCAAATAAATTGAAAATTATGTATTCCAATTTAGCAGCTAAGTTAAGAAATGGAGAGTTATCAGAATATAACGCTCTAAAACAGCAAAATCAATATAACGATTTAGCTAGTAAGATAAATTCTTTAGCTGTTGTTTTGAGATTGTCTAGAAAATTTTTATGGAGTTATATTGATGTAACATCAGCATTAGAAGATCCATCTGCAAACATTTTATTAAAAACATTTGCTAGAAAACAAAATAAATTTAAAGAAGTAGGTAATTTACTTTCTAGTAATTTTGTAAATGAAGATTTCGAAGATTTAGAAACAAATCATTTTAATGTGTCGGAACCGTTAATTTTAAATGAAGATGATGAAAATAATACAGAAACAATCAATCCGGTTGAAGCTTTATTAATACAACCAACTAACGGTGAAGTATTGCCAAAACAATCAATAGAAATTGATGATAGCAATATAACTAATCAAAATGAAATTAATATAGAAAAAGTCCCTCCTAAAAATCAAAACGAAAATAAAACAATTAGTTCAGTAACTTCAAATCAAAATTTTGATCGAATGAATTCTTTTTTGAATGCAGCAAATAAAAATACTGCAGATTTAAATAATAATTTAAATCAAAATGAAGTAAATTTAAATCAAATTAAAACAGACGTTAATCAAAACGTACAACCAAGTGTCGCTTCAAATTTATCTGCAAATCATCAATTTACACAAAAAATAGATGAACCAATAAATTTAAATGAGAATAAAATTAATTTAGACTTAGATAATTATGCATCAGAAGATACTGTAGATTATCAAACAAATACAATAGATATTTCAAACCAAAATGTAGATGAAATAGATGGTGATGATGTTGATAATCAATTTATAACTCAAGATAATAGTGAAATACCAGAAAATTATATTAATAAACAATCGTTGAATAAAAATAATGTTCAACAACAAAACACACTTAACAATAGTAATTTAGAAGATAAATTTAAAACTAGTGAATCAAAAGTGTTTTTTGATAATGTAGAAAATAGAATAAAAAACTTAGAAAATACATTGACAAAATTAACTGTGGCCTCTAATCAAATTAATACTAATCGTCTAACATTATTGCAAGATGACATATATTCTATTTACAATCAATTAAATAACATAACTACAAATATTAATGAAAATGAATTTATGTCAGCAACGGCAAACTATAATCTTGCAAGTGGTCATGCAGCAGCTTTATCATCTAGATATGCTTATAATATTGGAGATAGAAAACTAAATTCCATATTAGCAAAAACACAAAAAAGAAGTCTAAAACATATTCATGGTAAACAATTATTGTCAGATGGAACAGTTATCTGTCCATATTGTGGTGCCAAAGTCTAGAATTTTATTCAATTTAAACCTATCTAATTACTAGAAAAATCACAATAAAAATGTTATGCTAGTAGAAATGTTAGGAGTTTTAAAATGACAAAAGAAGAATATAAAGTAAAAGTTACTGAACTTAAAAATGATGTTAAAAAAGCAGAACAAAAAGTTAAAAAAATCAAAGATGATATTTCAACAAAATATACTGAATTAGGTCTTGCAAAAACAAGACTAAAAGAGCAAAAACAAGAAATGAAACTTTTTTTAAAAACAACTAAACCCGAATAAGGGTTTTTTATTTTAAAATATTATTTTAATAAAAAATGTGTATAATTATATTTGTGTAATTGCGATACACACGGAAAAGTGGAAAGGAGAAATTTTATGCCAACAATAAATCAATTAGTGAGAAAACCAAGAAAAGCAAAAACTTGAAAAACTAAAGCTCCCGCTTTAAACAGGGGAGTAAACAGTTTATTAAAAAAGGTTATTAAAGTTACAGCACCTCAAAAACGTGGAGTATGTACTCGTGTTGCCACTATGACACCTAAAAAACCAAACTCGGCTTTACGTAAATATGCTCGTGTACGTTTAACAAATGGTATGGAAGTTACAGCATACATTCCGGGAGAAGGACACAACTTACAAGAACATAGTGTTGTTCTAATTCGTGGTGGACGTGTTAAAGATTTACCTGGAGTTCGTTATCATATTATTAGAGGAACTCTAGATACTACCGGAGTTAATAAACGTGCACAAGGACGTTCACGTTACGGAACAAAAAGACCTAAAAATTAGTTAATAATTTCGTGATATCGCATTTTACAACATTTAATAAAAATTTTGAATTGAAAGGAGTTGAATTACTATGCGTAAACACCAAGCTGAAAAAAGAGATGTTTTACCAGATCCAGTATATTCATCTAAATTAGTAACTCGCGCAGTTAATAAAATTATGTTAGATGGAAAAAGAGGGACTGCGCAATCTATCTTATATGGTGCTTTTAAGAAAATAGAAGCAAAAACAAATACATCACCAATTGAAATATTTGATAAAGCAATTGAAAACATTAAACCTTATTTAGAATTAAAAGTTCGTCGTATTGGAGGAGCAAATTATCAAGTTCCAATTGAAGTATCTCAAGATAGAAAAGTTACTTTAGCATTACGTTGATTAATTAATTATGCAAGATTAAGAAATGAAAAAGAAATGGTAGATCGTTTAGCTAATGAAATTATAGATGCTTCAAATAATACTGGAGGATCTATTAAAAAACGTGAGGATACTCATAAAATGGCTGAAGCAAACAAAGCATTTGCACATTATCGTTTTTAATTAATAAAAATAAGTATATTAAATTACTTAAAATGTTTATAGGAGAAAATTATGCCAAGAGAATATAGTCTTGAAAAAACAAGAAACTTTGGTATCATGGCGCATATAGATGCTGGTAAAACTACTACTACAGAACGCATTTTGTTTCATACAGGAAAAATACATAAAATAGGTGAAACTCACGAAGGTGAATCACAAATGGATTGAATGGCACAAGAGCAAGAACGTGGTATTACTATTACATCTGCTGCAACGACTGCGTTTTGAAAAGATCATCGTTTTAATATTATTGATACTCCAGGTCACGTAGATTTTACAATTGAAGTTGAACGTTCATTAAGAGTTTTAGATGGTGCTGTTGCGGTACTTGATGGACAATCTGGTGTTGAACCACAAACAGAAACTGTTTGAAGACAAGCAACAACATATAGAGTTCCTCGCGTTGTTTTTGTAAATAAAATGGATAAAACAGGGGCCGATTTTATTTATTCTGTTAAATCAATTGGAGATAGATTGGGCGCAAATGCAGCACCAATACAATTACCAATTGGTGCAGAGGACCAATTTGATGGAATTATTGATTTAGTTGAAATGAAAGCCTACCATTTTGATGGTAAAGCAGAAGAAATTGCAACAGAAATTGAAATCCCTTCAGATTTAAAAGAACAAGCTGAAAAACTTCGTCTTGAATTGATAGAAAAAGCTGTCGAATATGATGAAGAATTATTATTAAAATTTTTGGATGGAGGAGAAATTACAATTCCTGAATTGAAAAAAGCAATTCGAGAAGGTGTGCTTTCAGCTGAATTTTTTCCAGTGTTAGCTGGTTCAGCGTTTAAAAACAAAGGGGTAAAATTATTATTAGATGCCGTTATTGATTATTTACCAAATCCATTGGATATTCCATCAATTAAAGGTATTTTACCAAATGGTAGTGAATCAGAGAGACATGCATCAGATTCAGAACCATTTTCTGCACTTGCTTTTAAAATAATGACAGATCCATTTGTAGGAAAATTGACATTTTTCCGTGTTTATTCAGGTGCTTTAAGTAAAGGCAGTTATATATATAACGCTACAAAAGACAAGAAAGAACGAATTGGTCGTATTTTAAGAATGCATGCTAATAATCGTGAAGAAATTGAAGATGTTTATGCAGGAGATATTGCTGCTGGAATTGGATTAAAAGATACAACTACTGGTGATACTTTATGTGATGAAAAATCACCAATAATTTTAGAATCAATTCATGTTCCAGAACCAGTTATTCATTTAGCTTTAGAACCTAAAACAAAAGCGGATCAAGAAAAAATGTCTTTAGCTTTAAATAAATTGGCAGAAGAAGATCCAACATTTAGAACTTATACAGATGAAGAAACTGGTCAAACCATTATTGCGGGTATGGGAGAATTACATTTAGATATTTTAGTTGATCGTATGAAACGTGAATTTAAAGTTGAAACAAATGTTGGAGCACCACAGGTCTCTTATCGTGAAACAATTCGTGAAGCTACTAAAGCTGAAGGAAAATATGTTAAACAATCTGGTGGACGTGGACAATATGGACACGTTGTTATTGAATTCCAACCAAATACAGATAAAGGGTTTGAATGAGTTGATAAAATCGTCGGTGGTAAAATTTCTAAAGAATACATTAATGCAGCACGTGTTGGTTTAGAAAATGCGTTGCAAAATGGTGTATTAGCTGGATATCAAATGATAGATGTTAAAGCAACTATTGTTGATGGTTCATATCATGAAGTTGATTCCAATGAAATGGCATATAAAATTGCTGCGTCACTTGCTCTAAAAGAAGGTGCAAAACGAATGAAACCAGTGATTTTAGAACCGATTATGTCAGTTGAAGTAACTGTCCCAGATGAATATTATGGAGATGTTATGGGAAACATTTCATCAAAACGTGGTTTAATAGAAGGCTCTGAACAACGCGGCAATGCACAAACTGTTAAATCAAAAGTTCCATTATCTGAAATGTTTGGTTATGCAACAGAGTTACGTTCATTTACTCAAGGACGTGGAAACTATACAATGATTTTTAGTCATTATGCAGAAGCACCAAAATCAATTGCAGAAGAAATTATTAAAAAATCAGGCAAAGGTCAATAATGTAAAAAAGTAAGTATCAATCTTAAATATCTTTTTACAAGTATACAAAATGTTTTATTTTAAATTAAACAGTATTTTCAATGAAAATACTGTTTTTTACTTTTAATTTAAAATATATAAACGAAAGTGAGTATTTGTTTTTAGAACTATTTGATTGTAATTATAATGACTAATATAATCATCAACCAAGATTTTAAGTTTATTAAAATTATTTTGTTTTAAAATCGCTGAACTCTAACTTTGTTTTTAAAAGGAAGTTCTTGCAAACTGCATAATCTATTGAATTGCAGCTTCTCCTAATAAATAATATATGTAATTTTTAATGATAATTATTATATAATTATAATGTATTTGTGATTAGTTTTCAAATATATAGTTAATTATTTTAATTTAATAATATTAAAAAAGGATGATATTTATGAATATGAAAAAATTACTAATCTTGTTTACAACAATCAATGTATCAACTGTAAGTTATATGAATTTAATTTCTTGTGCAGTAATAGATTTTGATAAAAATGATAATTTTAACAATTTATTTAAAGATACCAAAAAAAATTTAACAACTGAAGAAGCAAGTTATTATGCACAAACTCGATTTAAATTTTCTGGTTTTAAACCTACCAAATATTTTGTACCAAGTAATACAAAAATAACAATTAAATTTAAGATAAAAAATATCTCAACGTATGATCAATTAATTGAGAAATATCCAGATTTAAAAACTTTTAGTTTGAAAGTGTATTTTACAGG